>JAHIZT010000038.1 GCA_018814355.1 Candidatus Thermoplasmatota archaeon
GCCGATTCCAAGTCAGCCGACCCTCCCGAAGTCCTGGAGTTCGAGTGCCCGAGCTGCGGGAAGCCGGTGTCGGAGAACGACACTGAATGCCCCAACTGCGGGGCCAGGTTCGCCTGAACTGTGCTGAAAAGAGAGAGACGGGGCCGGGACCGGGAATTGAACCCGGGTCAAGGGATCCACAGTCCCCAAGGATACCACTACCCCACCCCGGCCATGGGCTTTCCTCCATATCGTTTGCGTAATTAAAGCTTCTTAGGCGTAGCCAGGCAGGAATTCCTTTTTTTCAATCACGGGGGGATTGACCTTCGGCACGTTCCTCGATTCCGCGAAGGCATCCACTACTTCGAGCCTAGCGGAGTCGGGGTCTTTTCGGCAATAGTGTTTCTCGGTGGTAAGGGTCGAGGCATGTCCCATAGCCAGGGAGACTGCCTCAATTGGAACTCCCCTATCGAGGAGTATTTGCCCATAGGTCCGGCGCAGTCCGTGGATTGTGAATTTCACACCGGACTCTTCTTCCAGCTCTTTCTTCCAATGCTTGATGGTGCATCTATGCAGGTGCTTCGTCGGTTCCCGTTCTGGGAACACTAGCGGACCGGTCTCCAGCATACCGTGTTTAGCCAGCACGGTTTCCCTCGCCTTGAGGTATCTCAAGACCACAGGTCTCAGTGGCTCAGGGATTGGCGCGATTCGCTTCTCACCATAGGTCCGTTCACCTTTCGGATGGTTCACGCGCAGGGTCCAGTTCGTCTCGTCTAGGTCTTGCCGGTCTGCCATCAGCAACTCATTCGACCTCAGACCAGTGTATGCGTATGTGGCAAAGAGGAATCGAACATATTCCCCCTTCCATCCCTTCACGCTCTCAGCGGCCGTAAGGACTGCCGAGAGCTGGTCCTGTGTAAGGCTCGAACCGCGCTGATACACCACTTTGGGGAACAGATGCGGCATCCGGGCTTTCAGGGTGTCCAGGATCGGGTTGCCGAGGAACTTCAGCAATCCGTTCAGAACCCGCAGCTCCGTCAGCTGAGACGCGTGGGCTATTCCTCTTCCGCGCATCCCAAGAAGGACGGCTACAATCTCAGGCTCCCCCCATCTCGCAGGGTCCGGAGAGAGGCTAGGATTGTCCTCCCGAAGCCTCGAATACTCCCTGTCCAGTCGCTCAAGGACGATGCGCTTGTTCGCTATCGTCGCAGGAGAGTAGCAGTCCTTCGTTGTGTTCATGTATTCCCCTATGGCTGTCTTCAGAGGGTATCGGCCCATTGACCTCGCCCCCCGTTTCTGTCCTCTTCGTTTTCCACCGAGGGTAGCACTACTGCGACCTTGCCGAGTCGCATGGTTTCCCTCGGCAGGGGTATCAATCGAAGGGGGTGTCAAACTATCGGACATTTCTTTGGCACGGCGCCTACTTAGGGCGTTCGTTCGTGCCGTTCACCCCCTCGTTCTTTTGACCTTCCTTCAGCCGGTTGCGAATGGTCTCATGGGAGACGCCCAGTACGACTGCTATTGCCCTGAGGCTCATCCCCTGAATCCTGAGCTCTCTGACCTTGGCAACATCGACTTCGTTGGCCGGAGCTCCCAGTCGTTTTCCCTGGGCTCCAGCGCGAGCCAAACCCGCCTTGGTGCGATCACGGATAAGCTCTCGCTCAAACTCAGCGACCCCCGCAAGAACGCAGAGTAGGAGCTTCCCGGTGGAAGTATTGGTTGAGATGTCCTGGTCCGAGAATTCGAACCCTACTGCATTGACCGTCTGCTCCACGCGATGCCTAGCAGCCAAATTGCTGAACCCTACCTGGGTCTTGCCTCGAAAGGCACTCTGCACAGGACAGCAGGCGTTGACGGACACGCATTCTGTCATCTTCCCCTTGATGAACTGACGGTCCGGATGGCCTATCAGGAAGCCCAACGACTCTCTCCCATGGATCTCAACCGCCGCCCTGAGCAGTGAAGAGAAGGCGTAGGGCTCGAGCACGACAGGCCTGTCCTCGGGCTCAGCGGTTCTGCCCGGCACCTTTCCCTTTCGAGCACTATTCATCTTCGGTCTCTCTGTCGAATAGTTCACACTCATCCTCAGCCAACTCCGACGGCTTGCATTCCTTGTGGTACCAGTCGTAGACCTTGGCAACCGCGTCACTGACCTTCATCTTCATGACATCGCCCTTAACAAGAATCGGGCCTCCACACAATTTGCACCCAACGATGACGCGATATTCCTTCTTCGCTTTGCGATAGCCATCCCTGCGGCCCTTCTCGTATGCGATCCTCGTGTCGCGCCGTGCCGTTCCAAGAGCTTCCCTGAAGAACTGCCCGATCGACTTGCCCGAGGTCCCGAGGGTTTTCTTGAGGGCGGCGTAGTCTTCCTGAGAGGCTCTGAAGGAGACCACGGGGTGAGCTTGGTAGTATCTCTCCCTCGATGGCGGTACATGCGCTCTCTTGGTCATGCTACACACCCCCGGGAGTCCACAGCAGCCACGAGAATCCCACGCTCGCCGGGCTCTGTAATCGATATAGGGTGTACGACATGGTGGACGGTATGGTAGGCGTTCTGTAAACGGGTGGTAAACGGAATACGCCCCGGAAACCGGATTTGATGGGCACCGCGAGGCCGTTTCTTCCCACCGGGGTTGCGTTTTCCCTGCAGTATCGAATGCTGTATGCGACCTTCCTTACATGCTTAAGTACGGCCCGTTCATCCAAACCTCTCACGAGGTCGTTACGAGCCGGGAGCCGATCGAATTTCGTACAATTTTCCATTAAATTTCCTCCTTGTTTCAATAAAATCCGACACGCTGCGCGCCCTGCGGCGCACAGCGGTCGTTAGGTTTTGGAGGGGGCTACTGATCCTCCTCTGACGCATCATTCTCTGGGGCGTCGCCCTCTTGGTCCTCAGCCTCACCTGCGTGCCTGAGTGCTCTGGAGATTGTCTTCTCGATGCGATCAAGGGCATCGTCGATGACTTCCTGGGGCACTCCGCACTCTTCTAACCCGTCCTGGAGCTCTACGATAGGTCCGTAGAAGATCCGAGGCATTCTCTCGCTCTCCGTTTCAGATACCATATACATCTCTCCTTTCGAGTCGCGTCATTTCCGTGGAGGCCGCGGGGCGGCCTCTTTTCTCGAACGCGGCAGGGAAAAGAAGGATTGTCAGGCTACTTGGTCATTTCGGTCATACGCGGCCTAGCGGGATGGAGGTAACTTCCAGGTGCTTCGAACAGAGAAGCCTTAAATACCACTTCTGTCAATGTCATCGTTTGAGGCCTGAATATGAGGATGCTAGGGAGTGTCAAGATTTCGACAAACAAGCGGGTGACCGTCCCGGATGAGCTGCTGGATGCACTCAAGATTAAGGTGGGGGATTTCATCCTTTTCTATGAAGACAAGGGCACAGTAACCGCAAGAGGCGAGAAAGGCTAGCCGGGTAGTGCATACCGGCATCCAGGATCAGCATTCGGCTCTTGCTCGCGTCAGCGGTTCGGGTCCGGTTGGGCCCACTTTTCATTTACTGGCCATTTTCTATGAAGGCCCTCATAGAATTTTTACAGCAGGTGCTTCCCACGCCTGCCGAACTAGGGAGAACGCCGTATCGCTTCGGATTCTCGCGTAGTACAACTCTGTGGTTCTAGTGCTCGTATGTCTCAGGCATTGAGAGACGGCCTCAATCGGTGCGCCGAGGTCTTTCGACTTCTGCGCGAACGTCGGCCTCAGATCCTTCCATCTGAACTTGATTGTGCTCGCCATCTCGACTTGGACCTTCAAGCGTTGCCATATTCGCTCGTTCCAGTAATCGACCTTGCCATCCTCTGCGATGTATGGGAACAAAGGCTCCGCAGACCTTGCCTCTAGTCCGACTCTCTTTAGGGCTTCTGATCTCAGCTCCAAGTATCTCTTGATGCACCCTTCAGCGCAGCCTATTATCGGAGCCTTGTCTTCGCCATTGGCCCATCTGCGCTTGCCCTTGGGATTGCTTACCACAATCTCAAGTCTGGACAGGTCCAAATCCTTCAGCCTTGCAGTTCTGAGCTCGGAAGGCCTCATTCCAGTGTGCAAATACAGAGCGAGCGCGGCCTTGCCGACAGCATCCCACCCACAAACGAAAGTAACGTGGCCGTAACAGGCTTGTTCGAGCTGACCGGTTCCATGCTCATAAACTTCGAATGAGCTCTATCTAGGACATTAACATCGAATCTACCGGTTTTTAAAGCTGTTCCCGTTACTAGACGTCTGGCTTTCCGATACGAATTTGCTACCAGTAGGAAAACGTCTCCAACTTTGGAATGATGGTTTTCGCCGCTATCTGACTGTCCGACATTCTCTGATCTTGCATGGATAGAATTCTGGAGATTACGACAGAATAATGGAGGGGATTCATCACAGGTCAAACGTGCCTTGAGACCTACGAAATGAAGTTAAGATTGATCGTCGGTATGTGTGTCCGTTACGTCTTCATATGGACGCCCTCAAAGGTGCCGCCACAAAGTCGGGAAGGGAGCACGAATTTACCAGTAAATTTATGCACCCATCGGGATTTAGGGCTCACAGGTATTAAAGCCCATAACAAAAAATGCTAGTATGCTGGTATGTATTGCGGGCCATTATGTCCATGAAGTATCCCATGTGTTAACTGTTAGGCGTTTGGGGGGTCGGTGTTGTTTAATCTAACCATTCTACCTCTTCCGTATCTTTTGGTAACTGCGGTAGTAATTTCCTGTTTGATTTATTAAAGTTCTTCATATCATATCGACTTGTTGCGAAAACCTGGGTCACCCTCCGCAGCGGTCCATGATGCTCATTCGGATGTTGCGCACGATGTCTCGGCAGATCTCTTGGTTCCTGCGGCTTGAGCGGAGCCGTCCTCCGATGACGTTCCAAGGATGGCAGGTGCTACCTACTTTCCACTTGTCATCCTTCTGCGCAGAAGGACTACGACAGTAGCTGCAGCTGCAATGACGATGAGGACTATGACTGCAGGTAGCAGCCACTCCGAGGTGTCCGCAGGACGAGATGGACCCGACGGCGCCTTGATTTCAAATATGCCGCTATCACAATAGATGGACATGTTCCCGAGATCCGTGATCCTTATCACGTAGTCTGACCTCGGGGCGATGTCCGATGGCACACTCCATGAGTGGTTGCCGTCGTTGGCGGTGCTTGCGTCAATCGTAAGGGCGCTCGAATAATACGATCCGTAGTAGAGTTCGATCTTCACGCTGGAGCCGACTGCCCCAGCTGTCGTCCACGTGATGCTGTGCGTGCTTCCAGATGTCCAAACTGCGCCAGCTGATGGTGATGTCACTGCTATCGTGCCGGGCAGTATGGAAATGATCTGGATAGTGAACTGATCGCTGTCGTCGTAGACGGAGACGTTGCTCAGGTCCGTGATCCTTATCACGTAGGCTGACCTCGGGGCGATACCCGATGGCACGGTCCATGAGTAGTTGCCATCGTTCGTAGTGTTGGAGGAAATCGTGACAGCGGTAGAGTAGGACTCATAGTAGTATTTAATCTCCACATAGGGGCCGACCGTTCCGTCCGTTGTCCACGCTATTGTATAGGTGCTCTGTGACATCCATATTGATTCACTGCAGGGAGATGTCACTCTGAGTGACTTGGGAGAAAGTCGAATCTCAAAGGGGTCGCTGTCGTCGTATATTGAAGGGTTGCTCAAATCTGCGATTCTTATGATGCAATTCTTCCCCACCTGGAAGTTTGTGGGTATCGTCCATGAATAGTCGCCATCGTTCGCTGTGTTGGAGGAAATCGTAGCAGCGTTGGAGTAGGATTCGTAGAAGTACTCAATCCTCACGTTCGGGCTCACCGTCGTGTCCGTCGTCCACGTTATCGTGTATGTGATCTCCGACATCCAGACCGTGCCAATGGAGGGAGAGGTCACGGTAATGTGCCCACCTATTGCGTACAGTCTGCGATCAAGCGAACCGACATAGATCGTGCCGTCCGCGTCTATTGCTGGGGATGAGACCACGGGACCACCAGTAGCAAATCCCCACTTCTTTGTTCCATCGGGGGCTATGGCGTAGAGCTTGTAGTCCCAAGAACCAATGTAGACTGTGCCGTCCGCGCCTATTGCGGGAGATGATTCCACAGCACCACCAGTGGCGAATTCCCACTTCTTTGTTCCGTCGGGATTTATCGCGTACAGTTTGCCATAAGGGCCCAGGGGCGTCCCAGAGCCTATGTAGATCGTGCCATCTGCGGCTATCGCTGGAGACGACCACACCTGGTAGCCAGTATTGAACTCCCATCTCTTGGTCCCGTCGGGGTCTATCGCGTATAACCTGTAATCCTCAGAACCGACGTAGATTGTTCCGTCTGAGTCGATGGCCGGCGAGGAGACTATGGCACCACCGGTAGCGAAGTCCCATTTCTTTGTCCCGTCAGGGTTCAGCGCGTATATTGTCCCGCTACCCAGGCAGCCAAAGTAGACTGTGCTGTCGGGTGCTATCGCAGGAGATGAATATACCTCGCCATCAGCATAGAACTCCCATTTCTTCGTACCGTCAGGGTTTATTGCGTACAACTTGGAGTCCTCAGAGCCAACATAGATAGTGCCGTCTGCGCCTATTGCAGGGGAGGCCCCTATACAACCACCGGTAGCAAACTCCCACTTCTTCGTCCCGTGAGGATTGACTGCATACAGCCTAGAATCCGCTGCGCCAATGTAAATCGTGCCGTCTGTGGCTATCGCGGGGGAAGAGACGGCACCAGGCATGGAAGGGACGGTCAGCTGGAGTTGCCAGCTTTTCTTCCCGGCTGCATCTACCGCATACAGATAGCCGTCGTCGGAACAGAAATAAACTCTGCCGTCTGCGCCTATCGCGGGTGAAGATCTCACATAGGTTTGTGTCGCGAATTCCCACTTCTTCCGACCGTCGTTTGCCGAGGTGTCGTATTGGCTCCTTCCAGTATGGCATGGGTCATGTCCAAACATTGGCCATGGAGAGTTCGCGAGAGACGCGTTCGCTTCCGCGAGTATCGAGCCCGAATACGCGCAACCAGATGAAGGTTGGGTCTTATCCACGAATTGCATCAATGGCATGGTGCTCAAGAGCATCATAGCTGTAACCGGCATTAGAACCATAACGAGAATCCTGGCTTTCGCCAATCGGGAATTCTCCATCGGATTACCAGTACTTCGAACTGGGTTCTCAGCATAAGAATCTTCGTGAAGAGACGGCTGCGTCCGACTTGTTCATAAACCTGGGTCACTCTCCGTAGCGGTCCATGATGCTCATTCGGATGTTGTGCACGACGCCTCGGCATATCTCCTGATTCCTCCGGCTTGAGCGAAGTCGTCCTCGGATGACATCCCCGAAGGCCGCCTTCTTGGAATGTATGGCGCACTCTGCCTTGACCCTCCAACGGTACACCGACTTCCATCTCTCCGGGAACCTCGTGGCAAAGAGGACATGCGCCTCGTAGGCGTTCGCAGGGTGAGGGCGGAACACCGCGTTGTCCTTCGGCTTGATGTACGGGGTGACGCCATACTCATGTGCGACCTCGTAGTTCCTGACTGACACGAAGGCAGGGTCCGTCGCCACCCTCTCGATGTTGCTGCCAGGGACCGTCTCTGCCAGGAACTCCTCGAAGAAGGGCGCCTCATGCCAGGTTCCTCTGGTCACCTTGGTGTATGGAATGACCAGTGTCTGCACGCCTACCATGTAGTGCGCCTTGTCATACTCGCGGTGCTTCTTCGGGTTGGTTCGGTCAGTGCTCCATGCCTTTCCCTTGGCCAGTGGGTTTCCGGTCGGATCCATTGCCGCGATGCGCTCCTTCATCCACAGCTCCCATGCGGCCGTCTTCTGAAGCCGCTGGAGCGTCGCTGTTATCCCTGGATCCGCCCGGTACTGGTAGAGCGTCCTCGGTCGGGGGACATTCTCCAGTCCCAGAGTGTCCTTGAAGATGTTGAGGAGGGACCACGACTTCTGTGCAACGCAGTTCATGAACTCGATGAGGAGCAGGCACTTGAGCATGTCCCGTCGCTTGCATGGTGGTCGCCCCGGTCGGCCGGGCTCCTTCTCGTGGATGCGCTCGTTGTCAACGAGCACGCGGATCTCCCTTGGTACCTCACCGACCTCGTTCGCGCGGAACTCGTCATACTTCGGCCGCCCTATGCGGGGAGGCATCCATCGCTTCTTCTTCGGTCTGCCCGGCTTGCGCCGTGACCAGTTCGGCTTCTTTCGCTTGCTCTTCGATGTCTTCCTGTGCTTCCTGGCTGCCACTCGTTCGTCCCATCCCTTCCGACCCTCCGATCACGCACCGATACACTCAAGCACCGATGTGCCAATCCTCCCCCTGGGCGTTCCTTGGCTCAGGGGTCGTCTCAATCTCGTGTCGAGGGCGTCTCTCCTCAAGAACCTATGGGGCAAGAAAAGGTCATGCCAGGTTTATGCAACAAGTCTATCATATCTATTATTGTGCAGACCATGCAGATATGTCATAATCCATGAGGAATGGTGTAAATATCGCGTAATTTAAATGTTCTTACCACCCCCATTATCGACGAATTTTGGGTAGGGCGACATATCAAGAAGCGAGTCAAATACAACTGCTTCTGGATATTGGATATATCGATAAAAAACTAAAAACAACGGAGATATCTCACAAGATGTGCGTGGTCTGTACAGACATAGTTATGAAAAAGAGCGGAGTTTATGGAGAAACCTAACTTCGCCAGTTAGTAAAAGCATGTTATACCTGCGTATCGGCTAACTTGTCCCATGTA
>JAHIZT010000039.1 GCA_018814355.1 Candidatus Thermoplasmatota archaeon
GACAAGGTCGAGCACGAACATCGCGCCGAACCCGCCGAGGATGAGCAGGTGCATGGCCCACCTTGTGACGCTTCTGTCCTTCAGCTTGGAAAGATAGAGTGCGTCCTTGACGAAGACCGATGCGATCCGCCTGAACCTTCTGCTCAGGACGAACCTGGCGGCCTTCACCAGCAGCCTGAGCAGCCTGCCCTCGGGAGCGCCTTCCAGACCCTTCCCATGCATCCAGATGAGGACGTTGTATAGAGTACCGAGGAAGAACACGGCGACACAGACAACGATCGTGACAAGAAACATGTCGAGATACGCTTCGTCCCTGACGTAGACCGTCTCGTATGGCAGGAGGAGTATGACCGCGGAGATGACAACGACGGCGCCGAAGAAGAGCAGATAGAGCATCGCCCTGTCCTTCAGGTACCGACCATCTGACATCGCTGCTTGAATCATGCTGGACCGCTATATATTCATCTGCTTTCGACCAGTCTGCGGAAGTGGTTGTCCACGCACCGCCGGGCACACTCAACCAAGAGCTGCGTCGTCTGATCGACCTCGCTCTCCACTCCGATGTTGACCCTGACAATGTCCCCGCGCACTGTCTCGAGATCGCGCACAAACTCCTGGGAGAGCCTGTCGTCCGTGGACCATGTCCTCTTCTCGATGGCATGCACGAGCTCCATGTACCTGCTTCCGTCCCAGAGCTTCCTGCCGACGATGAACGAGCGGTTCTCGAGCCCGACAATGGCCACCTTCAGGTCGGCTATGGCTATTGCGAGATCTGGGCGAGGAGGTTTGGCATCGACCTTCGGAGCTCGCGAACGGTCCAGCCGCAGCAGGTCCAGGAATAGGTGGTTCGCCTCAGGGTACGACGGATGCTCCAGGTGAGGGCCGAACAGCAGCAGCTCGCCGTCCCCATGAAGGCACCGGATGGCTGCGGGATGACCGAGAACGATCTCTTTCGCGAATCGTTCTCCGAACTGGAACTCCGTGTTGGGCGTGAAATCGCGGCACCTAAGGATGACACTGTCCTTATCGGGTTCTTTGAAGATAGGGCCTCCATAGATCGGCGCCTTGAGCACGGAACCATCTTGATCAAGATCGATCTCTCCCCTTACCGGATGGACGATGGCGCATCTTCCATACTTGACAGCTACCCTGGGCGGAATGCCTTCCAAGGGAGAGATCATGCAGTCTATGTTCTCGACCCTTGTCGTCGAGATGTTGAACTGGGAGAAGGGGTCGATGGAGGAAGGCAGGGGAAGATACGCCCCTGCGCACACGCCAACATAAGTGCCACCTCGGGAGATGTACTCCTCGAGCTTCACAAACCCCTGACCACTAAGAGAAGAGCCGATCTCGAACCCGTCCCCTCCAGAGATGATGGCAACCGCTGGTCGACCCGGCAGGGAATCGATGAATTCAGTCGAATCAAGGAACCGAACGTTGATAACCCCCTTGGATTCGAACAGGTCCGCCAACCATGTCCATGAATGGGAGGACCCGGCCCCGGCGTAGACAATCACATTTCCTGGACTCATGCTCCTCTGATGGGTGACGGGCGAGGACGGCAATAAACCCGATGACGGACATCTGGCTCGTCCGAGGGCTTACAGAAAGTGTTATACACGGGCTCCTCTTATCTCGCGGCACAAGGGCCCATGGTCTAGCGGTTATGACGTCTGCTTGACATGCAGAAGTTCACCGGTTCGAATCCGGTTGGGCCCACTTTCTTTCTTGTCACTTGCTACTTTTCGATCAGAGGATTGTTACGCTGAAATCGACTTCTCCTCTTTTTCACTTTGAGCCTTTGCGAATGCGATTCCTAAGTGCTTCGGCCACGAGGATCTTGTAGCAATGTGTGCCGAGAAATGACCTGCGAAGACGTTTCAGCCGAGAGCATAGCTACATGTCCATCGAGAGATGTAACGGACATCTGAACCAACCTTGCGCTGATGTTTGTGTCGCCGGTTTTTCACCGACTCCATACAATCAGCCTGCTCTGTGCCGCGATTGGATTTCTTGAGCTCGAATTCGCGTGCACTTGCCAGACTCGTCACGAGGCTTCTCTGAGCTCGAGCCTTTTCCTCTTGTCTATCGCCTTCTCAGTTCTGAAACTGAGGACAGTCGCAATGATTGTCGTGCCAAGAATGACAATGAGAGTGGTGTTGAGGAACAATGCCGTCAAATCGAGGTCCTGCGGCAAATCAGGCGCGCCTACCAACAAGGCCGCGGCTCCCGTGGCTAGTACTGCAGCTGCCAATCCTCGAGGCATCAGAGCGAACAACGCAGACGAGTCCTCCTTAGGAAGAATGCCTATCCTGCTCGTGGCAGAAGATGTGATCCACCGAACTGCCACGATTACACACAACATCGCGATACCGACAGTGAGCTGCAGTCCGTCTATGGATCCGAATTCGAAAAGCAAACCCATGTAGACGAAGAAGAAGGTCCGTATGAAGAAGGTAATTTCTGCGTGGAAACGCTGAATCCTGTCGTCATAGCCACCTGAAAGGTACACAGAAGAGATTTGTCTTTTCACGAAACCGCGGTTCCCTATTGACAGGCCAAGAGCCAAGGCTGCAATCGCGCCCGAGCTACCGACTAGTTCAACCGCGCCTGCAACAAGGAACAGCACGGCGATTGTCAACATGTAGGCAAGAGGTTGCCTTTGAAGTAGCTGAAGAGCATATAGCCAGAGCACTCCAACTCCGAAGCCTATCAGCGCCCCACCCAAGAAGTCGAATGCAAGATCTCCAGCAAGGTTCATTGCGTCGAACTCGCCAACTCTCACAATCGTGAGCAGGGTAATTGCGGCGAGAATGACCAAGACATCTGTGAGAGCCGACTCAACTACTAGAATGGATCTTGTTGAGGGCTTGATCCTCAGTCTGCACGCAATGGGAATCACTATCGCGCCACTTGTTCCTCCGACTATCGCTCCCAGGCTCAGGGCAATGTAGATGCTCCCGCCAATCGCAATGTAGATTACGGCTGCGACTGCCATCGCTGTAAGCAGAAACGTTACGACTGCCATGAAGAGCGATAGCCTCATCGACTCGAACACGGCCCTTATGTCCAAGGTCAAGCCTCCATCGAAAAGAATCATTACGAGCGCCACGGAGAGGAACAGATCCCTGTAATTGTTGAATTCATCTAGAGTCTCAGTCGTAAGAAGGTGGAGCCTACCTCCAAGAATGGTCGGTCCGAGCAGGATTCCGACAAAGACAAGCAAGAGCACGTCAGGTACCTTGTATCTCTTGAATATCAAGTTGCCAAAAAATCCGATGAACACAACCGCGCCGATGGCCAGGAACGCGACTATCGTGTTGTCATCCATTTTCCGCACCGTTCTTTTTCAATCCACTTGTTCATGGACAGCTCAGGACTGACCACGCGGTGTCCTCCTATCCGCGCAGTCGTTCGACTACAGCATCTTGTTCTGCTCCCTGTCGGGGCTCCACAGGACAGGCTTCTTCTGATGTGGGAGTCCCTCTCATTGACCTCCTGAGCAGAAACGGCGTGAACACAGCCGTCAGAAGCCCCATCAGTATGATCACGGAATAAATCTCCTTGGAGATAATCCCGATTGTCAGGCCGTACAGTCCAATGATCATTGCCACCTCCAATCTTGGCGACATTCCAATACCTATCGAGATGGAGTCTCGTTTTGATAATCCAAGCAGGCGTGCAGGAATGCTACAACCTGCGATTTTCGAAAGAAACGCCACGACCGTCAGCAATGCTGCGAACAGCCAGGCGGTTCCCGATATCTCTCCAAGGTCAACAAGAACCCCAAGGGACACGAAGAATATCGGTGCAAAGACCATCTCCAGGACTGAGAGCTGTCTCTTGTAGCTCGACCTGAACTCACAGCGTGCAAAACTAGTCCCTGCGACAAAGGCTCCTATGATTGCGGAAATGCCTATGGCTTCAGATACGACAGAGTAGACGAAGGCAATGCACAACGCCAACAGAAACCCGCTCTCCTCTATACCTCTCTCCAGGCCTCGCTTCTGGACAGCAGCAATTCCCTTCGCGATATACTTGGAGCCGATATAGGCTCCCAAGCCGACAAACGCTACTGAAGCGAACACAAGAAGAAACAGTTCCCAGAGGTCGATGCCCGCCCCTGTTGCGGTTCCCTCCGAAACCCCGAGCACGACCATCCCGAGCACATCGTCGACCACCGCAGCACCAAGGAGGATCTTCGCGGTATCGGATCCGATGACTTTCATCTCGCGAAGAACCCCGGCAGTGATTGCCACGCTCGTTGCCACCAGGGCGGCGCCTATGAAAACGGATTGTGAGAACTTGTCGTAACCGATGCCCGGTTCGGGGAGCATCAATTCTGCCAGACCGAAGCCGCAGACCCACGGGACGATGACGCCACCAAGCGCAATGGTCATAGAGCGCTTTGTATAGATCTCCTTGATATCACATTCGAGGCCAATCATGAACAGAAGCAAGATGGCGCCAAGATTCGCCAATTGCTCCACCAGATTTCCAGTTTCTGTCCCACCAACCGAGATCACGCCCAAAACACTCGGTCCAATCACAATACCAATCACTAGTTGTCCGATGATCTTCGGCTGCCTGAACCTTGCGAACAGGAAGCTTGAAGCTATGGCCACAGAGAGCAGAAGTGACAACTGCAGCCACAGATTGTCTACTATTGCGCTCCAGATGCCCTCGAGCATGATCTAACCTTCTTGTCATGGCGGTGCGTTCTTCTGATGTCCTTCGAACGTGGTACTCCCAGTATTGGTCCTCTCGCTCAGCCACGCCTCTGACGTTTCATTACTTCGCTTCCGAGGAGAAGGATCTCAAAGCCGTTGAGCTCCCCGACGAGCGTGTTATGCTCATCAATGACAGGCAGGTCTTCAAGGCCGTGCTTCTTCATCTTCTCCAACGCCGCCAGCAGCCTGTCGTCCTCGGTGACTGTCACAGGCTTCGTCATGTATTCCTCGACCGAGAAAGGGAGGGGGATTCGCTTGGACCGCGGCTGCTGCCGCCCTTTCTCGAAAAGCGATAGTGAACCCTGGATTGCAGCCAGCATTTCTGTGAGTCCTATCATTCCGATGAGCCTTCTCTTGTCGTCAACGACATACGCACTCCTTGTCCTTGGGTCGGCCAACACTCTGTCGACGACCTCGTGCAGGCGCATGCCCTTCGTGACCACGATGGGGTTGGTCACGACAAGCCTGTATGCATCCCTCACGAATCTAAATGAGAGTTCGTCGGCCATCCGTTCAAACATACCAACGCTCAACTCCCTCTCCACCAGATTGAGCACACTCTTTCCAAATGAGGTTAAGCCGAACTTCTTCCATGTCCTCCGCCCAGGTTCCAATTGAGAAACGACTCTCCTCTCATCCAGTTCCTTCAATGCGGTGCCGACGTTCTGAATCGAGCGACCTGTGTCACGTGCGATTTCGGAGGCGCCGAGGTACTGGTTGTGGGCGTAACATCTGAAAGTGACAAGCCTTCGATCTGACATGATTATCCATCTTGCAGTGTCCTTTGCAGCGTCCTTCATCCTCTGCTCCATATTCTCACGATTCTCTATCTCGAATTTCTCTCAGACATTCGGTCTGTCGTGATAATTACGGCCAAGGATTTAATAGTTATTCATCATTATTCACAGATAGTCATAGGGATGCAAGGGCTCTCAACCCCCAATTTTGGCCCCACTACACTTCCCACGACTTTCCCCGAGAGTGCTCCGATGCCGTACAAGAAAAGAAAGAGAGAGAGGAAGCCAACTTTCGCAGTCCTAGGAGCGGGTCACGGAGGCTTGGCGATGGCAGGCCATCTAGCGCTTCTTGGATTCCGCACGCGGCTCTGGAACCGATCGCGGGAGAGAACAGACCATGTCTCAGACCGCGGAGGAATAGAGCTGGAGGGCGTGATAGAAGGTTTCGGACAGGTGGAGCTGGCCACGGACGACATTGGTGCCGCAATCGATGGAGCGGATGTGATTATGGTGGTGGTCCCTGCAACGGGGCACAGAGACATAGCCAAGCTGTGCGCGCCGCATCTTAGCCGCAACCAAGTCGTAGTCCTGAATCCAGGAAGGACTTTCGGAGCGCTCGAGTTCCTTAAGGTGCTCAACGAAGAGGAAGCCTCAGCCACTCCCACATTGGCGGAGGCCCAGACTTTCATCTATGTGTCTCGCCACACGGATTTCGCGCACGCGCGGATAATGCAGATCAAGAACTCCGTCCCTCTGGCGGCAATCCCCGCGCACAAGACGCCGGAAGTTCTGGACATCGTCCGAAAGGCCCTTCCCGAATTCGTAGCAGCAACAAACGTCCTAGAGACGAGCCTCGACAACATAGGAGCTATCTTCCATCCGACCCTCACGATCCTCAATGCATCCAGAATAGAATCCACTCACGGCGACTTCGAGTACTATCTTGAGGGTGTCTCCCCTTCGACGGCGAGAATCGTCGAAGCCGCGGACATGGAGCGCGTGGCATTGGGGACAGCTCTTGGCGTGCACCTCCACACAGCTAGGGAATGGCTCTATCTGGCCTATGCTTCTGCTGGTAGGACGCTTCATGATGCTATCCAGGCCACCCCAGGCTACAAGGGGGTCAGAGCTCCATCGACGCTGACCCACAGGTACATCCTCGAGGATGTCCCGATGAGCCTCGTGCCGATGGTCTCAGTTGGCAAGTTGCTCGGGGTGAAGACCCCCACGCTCAACGCACTCATTCATATGGCTTCTCTGATTCACGCTCGCGATTTCTGGGCCGAGGGCAGGACTGTCCAGAAGCTAGGTCTTGCCGGGATGTCAGTTGAGGATATCCGAATGCTTGCCGTCAGAGGAGTATCAAAATGAGAATCCTGGCAGCTTCCATAGGCAATTGCGTCCACACCGCTGGCATTCAGGCCTTCCTGGAAATAGCCCGCACTCTCGGACACGATACTGTATTCCTCGGTCCAGCGGTCCCCGTAGATAGGCTTGCTGAAGCCATTGTCGAGCACAAGCCCGATGCCGTGGCCGTGAGTTACAGGCTGACCCCCGAAAGCGCAAAGGTGATTTTCGACGAGCTGCAATCTGAGATCACCAGGAGCCCGGACATAAAGAAAAACAGGAAGTTCTTCTTCGGTGGGACGCCTCCAGTAGCGGCCCTCGCCGTCAAGACAGGCATGTTCGATACATGCTTCGACGGCAGCGAACCGGAGAAAGCCGTTGTGGCACTTCTCCAAGGGACCCCCCTGGTAAAGAGTGCATCCGAGTACGCCTCGGACCTTGTTACTAGGGTTCAGAGCTCTCAACCGCTGCCCCTTGTTCGACATCATTTCGGGCTTCCATCGATGAAGGACACGATTGAAGGCGCCAGGAAGATCGCTGAGAGCGGCCTGTTGGATATCCTCTCGATAGCACCGGATCAGAGCGCACAAGAATCCTTCTTCAGGCCTCGGGAGATGGACTCGCGCCTCGATGGTGCCGGAGGCGTCCCTCTGAGAAGCCCCGCCGACCTCCAAGCGCTATACGAGGCGACAAGAACAGGCAGCTACCCCCTGCTCAGGTGCTACAGTGGCACAAGAGATCTCATCAGATGGGCCGAGATGCTGAAGGACACCATCAACACAGCATGGGGTGCGGTCCCTCTCACCTGGTACAGCGAGCTCGACGGCCGCTCCAAAAGGACTCTGAGGGATGCGATTGCAGAGAACCAGCAGGCCATGAAATGGTATGCTGAGCACGGGATTCCCGTGGAGGTCAACGAATCCCATCAATGGGCCCTGAGGCGTTCAGGCGACGTCGTGGAACTCGCGACAGCATACCTCGCGGCGCACAACGCGAAAGCTCTCGGCGTCAGAGACTACGTTTGTCAGTTCATGTTCGACACTCCAAAAGGCATCTCGCCCGCAATGGACATCGCGAAGATGCTCGCCAAGCTCGAGCTCGTAGAGTCCATCAAGAACGGCGAGTTCAGGGTAATCAGGATGGTCAGATCTGGTCTGACCTCGTTCTCCTCGTCGGCCAATGTCGCGAAGGGGCAGCTGGCGGCTTCCGTATACGCCGCCATGCCCCTGAACCCTCACATCGTCCACGTTGTGGGCTACAGTGAGGGGGATCATGTGTCCACGGCAGAAGAGGTGATCGAAAGCTGCGAGATCGCCCAGGGAGCAATCATGAAGGCTCTTCTCGGTGGGGTGAGACCGGAGACCGATCCAAAGGTCATGGTCAGAAAGGCAAGCCTCATCGAAGAGACTCGGTACCTGCTTGATGCGATCAAACGCCTGAAGAGAACCAACTCACATGATCCGCTCACATCCCCGGAGACGATAGCCGAGGCGATCAGGGAAGGATTACTCGATGCATCGGATCTTCGCGGGAGCGGAGTGGCCCGGGGAAAGATAGTGACATCCATCGTCGATGGAGCCTCCGTGGCGATCGGTTCCAACACTGGAAAGCCAATCACGGAGAAGGAGCGCATCCAGGAACTTGCAGTATGCGAACACGACCTTGATCTCGCCGAGATTTGATTCATTTGGTGAATGGAAATGGAAGGGATTGCAGGCACATTCGGAATGAGAGACAAACACCTCGTGAGAATGATGCTGGAGAAGCTCGAGCACAGGGGACCCGACGCATCAGCAGTGTATGCTGACGATGCTCTCGTTCTCGGGGCCAGAAGGTCGAGACGAAGCCCCGTCGAAAAGACCGCAGCGATTGCACAGGAGGATGGAGTTGCTGTCGCATGCGATTCATACATCTTCAACAAAGAGTTGTTGCGAAAAACAATTGCCCCGAACTGTGACGGAAGTGTCTCAGACGCACAGCTCGTGCTCAACATGTATAGAACGATGGGCACTCCCATCTTCCGTTACATTGATGGGGCATATGCCATAGTCATCGTTGACTGTGGCAAGACCATTGTTGCAAGGGACAACTATGGTCTTAAACCTCTCTATTTCTCGGGAGACGCGAGCAGGGGCGTATACTCTTCCGAGATCAAGTCCCAGCAACTCGCAAAAGAGAGATTCACCCCCTTCCCGCCCGGAAAGATGTTTGTCTCCGGGGACGGTTTCAGAAGAACCGTGAGGCAAGGAATCCCTTGGGCCAAAAATCTCAACCCCAAGCGTCCCGTGGATAGAGTCCGTCAGCTCATAATGGAGAGTGTGTTGGGCTGTGTCGAAGATTCCAGCGGGTTCAACGTTTTGCTCAGCGGAGGTATCGACAGCAGCGTTATTGCTGCAGCTGCTGCTGAGACGGCATTGAGCATACAAAGTGTCTGTGTAGGGACGGAAGATAGCGAGGACATCAAAATGGCTCGATTGGTCGCGGATTACCTCGGGACTAGGCACAAGGAGCGTATTTATGATGTCGAAGACATGCTCGAAGTCCTCAGCGACGCAATATATTATGGGGAGACCTTTGACTTTCCTTTAGTGAGAAGTTGCATCCCAAATTACATGGCTACACATCTTTTCGCAGACAGAGACAGAATCACTCTCTGCGGTGAGGGAGGAGACGAGATATTCGCAGGATACGACTTCCTATTGGGCGTCAAGAAGGATGAGGCGCTAAGATTGGAGAGGGTCGCCCTGCTCAAGGATGGCCACATGACCGGATTCCAGAGAGTCGATAGGATGACAGCGTCTGCCTCTCTGGACGGGAGAATGCCTATGATGAGCAATCAGGTTGTGGATTATGGTCTTCGGCTGGGTAGGAAGGCATTGCTCAGATCTAAGGTCGAGAAGAACAAACTTGTCCTTCGCAAAGCCTTCGCGGATCTCTTGCCGAGGCAGGTTACATGGAGAAGAAAGAGGAGGTTTGGCGAAGGCGCTGGCTCCATCAACTCTCTTGTCGGGTATTCGGAGAAGCTCATATCTGACAAGGAGTTCGAGAGAGAACGGAGACTCCTGCCAAGAAGCAGAATCAGGACCAAGGAGGAGCTGTTGTACTACAGGGTCTTTCAGCGTCACTTCCCATCGGAGAGCGCACTAGCCTCAGTTGGATTCACACCGCGCTCATGACTACGTGAAGGAAGTCACGAATGAGAGACCTAACCCGATATCTCCACCAAGCGATCATCTTTTGATGGGCTGAAGCCATGTTTCGATGGGCAAATAGGCGGCGTCCATACCCGTTCACTTTCTACCAGCGAATACTAGTATCTAGCTTATATCACCGGCAGATTACGGGCCATAATCCGGGATTGAGAAGAAAGCTGAAAGGGTTTGAGAACTGGCCTTGCATTGTCTCACAGGAATTGAAATCCGAGATAGAATATCTGGCTCGCAACAGGTGCAGGCCCGGTCGGGCCCACTATTATACTCCCAGATGCCGGTTATCATCTCTCGCCTGGTCAACCGACGCCCGCCTATTGGCAGACCGTGCCTACGATTAAGTACGCTTCTCCCGATAAGTGACGCTTGACAGATTTCGAACCAGCTTGCCGGAGGTCGAATACGTGGCAAAGAAGCAGACTGGATACTTTAAGAGAGCAGTGCCGTCGATTGATCGAACCACATGCAATGACTGTGGACTCTGTGCAGATGTCTGCGGAGGAGAACCGCTCGTAGTCGTCAACGGCCGTGTCGAGATTGACCCAGAGCCCGCACTCGGATGCTTCGGGTGCGGCCTGTGCATGATGATCTGCCCCACTAGAAGCATTGCCGTGAACGGACGCGATCTATCTCCAAAGGACATACTCGACCTCCCGCCAAAGAGCGGTCGCGCAACTGCCGATCAACTTGAGGCCCTGCTATTGCCAAGGAGGTCCATTAGACGATTCAAGGAGAAGGAGGTAGACCGCGCGGTCGTTGACAGGGTCATCCGGATCGCATCAACAGCACCGATGGGGATTCCGCCTTCGGAGGTTGGAATCCTGGTAGTGCACGGGCGCGACAAGGTCAAGGCGTTCTCTGCCGACGTCATGTCGACGGTCGAGAGGACCATGAAGATGGTGAATCCACTCACCATGGCCCTGTTCCGGCCGTTCACGAAGAAGGCTACTTATGACTCGTTCAAGGAGTTCGTCATCCCCATAGGCGACCTGATGGCGAAGGAGAAGGAATCCGGAGGGGACCCGCTGCTCTATGGAGCGTCCGTGGCCCTCCTGTTCCACAGCTCTCCATATGCTGATCCCGCAGACTGCTACATAGCTGCGACCTATGCAATGATAGCCGCTGAGTCGCTCGGACTTGGCACCTGCATGATCGGCATGGTGGCGCCTTTCCTCGGACGAAACAAGAAGCTGATGGCGAAGTATGGCATACCGAAGGATAACAAGCCGATCATCGTGCTCCTCATGGGATATCCTGGAACCAGCTTCAAGCACGGTGTCCGCAGAAGGTTCGCATCTGTATCGTACAACGGCGAGCCGCGGGCTGACTGAGCATCAGCCGGTCTCGCCCGGTCCAGCTCAGGTGAGAGTGATCTCCAGTGTAGTCCATGTCTCTCGTCTCGGGCCCGCATGGCATTGACCAGAATCATCGCCTCGATGTGATAGGTGGGCTCGCGCAGAGCAATTCTCCAGGTGCGTAGTTATACCTTTCTTCCAGACTTTCAGTTGATGAAATCTGCTCTCGAAGAAATGATCGGCGAGAAACGTTTGCTGGCAATAGGCCGGTATGCCCAATGACTGGCATGATAGCCAGCTCAGCCTCCTGCGTAGGCAGAGGCTTAGTTCTCCTTCGATACGACATTCATCGCGTACCAACCAACCATCATCATGATGATGAGGTCGCGGTCCAAGACGGCAGCGGGACCAAGGAGCACTTCGCCACCGGTCCTGCCCAAGTTGAGCCTGCCTGAGTAGCCGATTGAGCACACGGTCCCTCCGAGGTCGTCGACGAATATCCATCTGCTCTTCCAAACGCTCGTGGACTTGAACTTGTACTTCCTGCCGTTATCGAACTCGATCACGCCGCCGTCGGTGATGCTCAGTTTCAACCGCCCGATCTCCAGGTTGGATGCGGTATCCATGATCGGCACATGTCTTCGGATGAACCCGCGCCATCTGAATTCGAAGTCGCCATAGACGCATGATGCCAGGGCCCTCTCGGTAAACAGCCCCTTCCAGACGAGCGTGGCATAGGTCTCCGCGTCATCGCCAGTGAGCTCATGACTGCCCCTGAGCCAGCCAAACCTGAACCACTTAAGAGATGTCCCTTTCAGCTTCTTGATGTCTCTCATTGCAGGTCCATTTCCAGACCGCAATATCGGAATCCTCCTAGACAGAGCTTTCGCAGGCATTCCGGGGACATGTCAGAGTCGAGACCTCAGCG
This sequence comes from Candidatus Thermoplasmatota archaeon, assembly GCA_018814355.1. Lineage (NCBI taxonomy): Archaea > Methanobacteriati > Thermoplasmatota > Thermoplasmatota archaeon. The sequence continues at coordinate 12,247 of JAHIZT010000039.1, forward strand.
GGCGTGCTCGTGATCATGCTCCGGCTCGAAGTTCACTGGCCTAAGCCTTCCAAAAGCAGACGCCAAGACCTCTGATAGGGCGGGATGGATTATCTGCGACCGCGCAAGCGGGGCATAGGTCCCGTTCTCGGAGTTCATCAGGTTCACGACCTGCTGAACGAGAGTCGCCGCCTGAGGACCGACCACGGTCGCACCGAGGATCCTTCTCGTCGGATACTCCACGATGACCTTGGCGAAGCAGTCCTCGTCCCCGTACGCAAAGCCCATGGCGGAGTCGAAGTACCTGCTGACGCCCACCATGACCTTGGTGTTCGCCTTGGCCTCCTCCTCGGTCATGCCCACCTGGCCGACCTGCGGGTTGGTGAACACCGCGTGCGGGACCGCGTGCAGGTCGAGCGTGACCTTGTGCTCCCCGAACAGATTGTCCCGCACCACGGACGCCTCGTAGTTCGCCGTGTGCCTGTACATGTTCCTCCCGAGGGCGTCGCCAAGCGCGTAGATATTGGGCTTCGAGGTCTCAAGGTACTGGTTGGTCTGTATCCAGCCCTTGTCGTCTGTCTTGACGCCTGTCTTCTCGGGCTTGAGCCAGTCCGAGTTGGACCTTACGCCAGTAGCTACTAGCAGGTGCTGGCCTTCCACCACCCGCTCGCTCTTCTCAGCCGGATCCTTGATCGTCACTGCTATGTTGCTTCCCGCACCATCGACCTTGAGTATGTCGGTGCCCGTGTGCACCTCGGTATGCTGCGAGAGCCTCTTCTTCACGAGTGAACTGGTTTCCAGCTCTTCGTGCGGCAGAAGAACTGGATTGCGGCCGACAAGGACTACTCTGGTGCCGATCGCGGAGAAGAAGTGGGCGAACTCGCATCCTATGTACCCTCCTCCGAGGATTACCATGCTCTCCGGCTGCTCCTCGATGTCGAAAACGGTTCGGTACGTGTGGTACTTCATTCTGTCGAGGCCGGGGATCGGAGGCATCTGCGCTCTCGCACCAGAGGCGATGACTATCTTGGGCGCCTTGATCTGTTCGCTCCCGACCTGCATGGTGTAGTCCGAGACGAAGCTCCCGATGGTCTTGTAGAGGTCCACGTCCTTGACCTGCTTGACCCCCTCCTCCATCTCGTGCCGGCCGGTCAGGACGATGTCCCACATCCGCTTCTTGATCAGCGGATAGTCGACCTTGTCGAGCTTCATCGTCACGCCAATCTGCGCCGCCTGCTCAGCGTCGCGGATCACATCCGCCACATGTATCAGGACCTTGGAGGGGATGCAGCCTCTGTTGAGACAGGTCCCGCCAAGCGGGCCCTCCTCAACGAGCGCCACCTTCCAGCCGCGCTCGAGAGCCGGGTCCACGACGTTCATGCCAGCTCCTGTCCCGATGACGATCAGCCCGTACTCTTTCATATCGCGCCCGGCCCTGAGATAATTGTCTGTGGTCAAAAGGATTGACACGTATATTCGCTCAACGATTCGTGACAAAGCCTTAGTGCATGGAGCGCATGACCGTCGAGAAGATGACCATGGGGGACGGAACGCTACCGCTAGTCCATTCGTTCATCATAGACACCGAGCTGTCGCATTCCCAGCTCCTCGCGTACCCGAAGTTCATCAGGGAGCACATGGCCTTCGGCCAGCTGCCAGGCATCGCGATGGGGGAGCTCGAAGCCCTCGCCAGCGCTGGCGGACACTTCATGGAGTTCAAGTCGGGACCGCAGAGGGGCCAGTACCAGTGCCTGGTGAGGGTCTACCTCGAGAGACCGATCAAGGTAGAGGTCATGTCCTCGATGGGCAGAGACCAGGAGTTCGAGAAACAGCTGCAGAACGTGATCCTCATGGTGACCCAGTTCTTTGAGGAGGAGGCCAGGAAATCGACGCTGTATATGGCTTTCGTCCCAGGGAGCCCGAAGACCGCCGCCGTGAGGCAGAGGTCGTCGATCTTCAGAGCGATATTCTCCGGGAATATGATCAACCTGTTCATGCTCTCCATCCTGATAGGACTGGCCATATACGCGATCATGAGCAGCATCGGCCTGAGGCTCTACGCTCCTGTCGCGATGATCGCTCTCATGCTCTCGCTCGTGCTGTCCGCCGGGAGGCTAGTCGCGTTGCGGAGCCCTTGGAAGATCACAAGCAGCTCGCGCGAGGTGGTGCTCGTGCAGCACCAGGTCCCTGAGGGCATGCTCCAGCACTACGTCGGGGAGTACAGGGACAGGATCAAGATCGCCAAGGGGAGGGCGTACGAGCTGTATGCCGGTTGTCCGGGGACGGTCTGCGCGGAGAGCATGGCGGAGGTGTTCACCAACGCCGGACTCCCGGGGGACAAGAACGATTTCCTCGTCCGGAGGATAGACATCTACAGCATGGTCGAGCGAGTGGCTGAGAAGTTCGGACTGTCGGTCCCGACTATCGTAATCAGCCAAGATCCGAGGCCGAACGCCGCGGCGACGGGATTCACCAAGCGTCTGGGCACGATGATCATCACCATGGGGCTGCTGGTGCAGCTGGATGAGAAGGAGATAGAGCTCGTCGTCGGGCACGAGCTGAGCCATCTCAGGTCAGGGGACCCGATCGTGCTCTTCTCGCTGGTCGTTGCAGAGTACTTCGCAAGGGTCTACCTTTATTGGCAGTTCATTGCGGCCTTCTGGATCCCCTACCTGCTGTTCGTCTTCTGGGCCATATTCTTCTTTGGCAAGTTCCTTGAGAGCCGAGCGGACCTGGAGGCTGGACTCATACTCCGGAAGCCGAAGGTCATGGCAGAGTCATTGAAGAAGATCGGGTTCAGGAGGCTCGTGCTGGCAGAGCGGTTCCTGGAACCTGGCGGGAGCAGGCTCGGCGAGTGGCTCAGGTTCGACCCCCACCCGCCTCTGTACTTCCGGATACAGAGGCTCGAAGGCCTTGATTTGGACAACCCGCCGAAGCATCCGTTCTTGAGCTCCGTCAAGGCGGTGACATCAGGATTCCTGCATTCGCGCCACGCGCCATAGCCAATCGCCTAGAAGGAGTGTATCTTCTCGCACTTCTCGGTCCACTCGGAGAGCAGTGCCATGGAGCCCTGCTCGACGCCCTTGATCATGCCGTCGATACGCAGTCCTCTCGCCTTCATGCAGCTGCCGCAGGCTGCGACTCGACCGCCCTTCGCCAGGACCCTCCCGAGCATCTCGCTTATGTTGTAGTACCCTTGCGGGGTCTCCTGCCCGGGCAGGCCACAGTAGACGGCATCCGCCATCAGGAATACATCGACTTTGTTCTCTCTCGATTGCAGGGCTATCGACAGCCTCAGCGCGTTGTACGCCTTCTCCGTGCCATAGGGAGCGTCGTTTATCACAATGAGCACTTCCTGGACCATCATCTCCACCTTGCAGCTGGATGAACCGCTGCAAGGAATAAGCTTGCGGCGGGCGCCGGCACTGTTCGTCGAACCTTTGAATAGGCTCGAGGGCACTGAGCTCGCGGTGATAGCGTGGGAAAACTAGAACTTCCATTGCCCGAAATTGGGAATTCCCTGGAGTCGCATGCGAAGGAGATACAGGCTCGAATCAGGGAGCAGACGCCGAAGGATCTGAGGGACTCGATCGTCGTCAAGGCCTTCAAGAAGGGGAAGGAGACTGGTCTGGCGATAGAGTACGACGACCGGGCCGAGAACTTCGTTTACATGGCCATGGAGTATCCGAAGGGAGGAGGGAAGAAGGAGTCCGCTGTCCACCGTTAGGAACCTCGCACTCATTTCGGAAGCGGCCGTCCAGGCGAGCAACCGACGCAGAATCATTTCTTCTTGTGTATGGGACACGCGATCCCGAGCCTGCAGTACCGGCACTTCTCCTCTTTCACAGGAATGATGGCCTTCACCATGTGTCCGTACTTGCGCCTCGGCAGTCAGGTCCCCCGCACGGTGAGAGAGTTCGACTTAAATAAAACCAAGCTCGAGTCAGTGCACGCGCGGAAGGATCAGGTTGAACACGCATCCCTTTGTGTAGTCTCCCTGCACGATGTCCGAGACCCACATTTTCCCGTTGTAGCGCTCGACTATTCCCTTCGCGGCTGCCAGGCCGATGCCGAACCCTCCTGTGAGTTCCGACTTCGATGTCTTCGCCATCCTGAGCACCTCTCCCTTCAGGTTGTTCGGGATGGCCTTGTTCGGCTGCGCCACCCTGACCCACCAGGAGTCCACCTTCTGCTCCACTCTCTGCTCGGCGAACACCTCCAGCCTGGTCTTCTCCTTCCTGTCCGACATGGCAGCGCTGTAGAACAGGTTTATGAAGATGTCGTTGAGCAGGTCGTCCGCCAAGACCATCATTGCTCCGTCTGGAACGTTGATCGAGAATTCCAAATCCTTGCCATGGGCATGGCTCTGGATGTCCTTGACCGCGTAATCGATGGCCTTCCTCAGGTCCATGTTCCGCAGCTGCTTGGGCAAGGGCTCTCTCAACCTTGAGATCGTCCTGACCATCTCGACCAGGCGAATCATGCTCTCAACCTGGCGCGCGGTCCTCTCGACTGCGACCCCCATCTGTGGATCGAGATCCTTCGTCGCCCTCAGGGAGTCGAAATACGCGATGATGGGCGTCGTGTAGTTCGCGATGTCGTGCGTGAGCAGGTCCATGTGCAGCTCTATCTGGTCCCTCACTCTCTTGAGCTCCTTCAGGAGCCTGGCGTTCTCGAGCGCCACTGAGGCGTGGTTCGCGAACAGCGTGGCTATCTCGAGGTCCTCTTGCGTGAAGATGTCGGGCGGATATCGTATCAGCTCTATGACCCCGAGGACCTCCTTCTGGCCGATCACGGGAACGGCCAACATTCTCACACGCGCATTGGGGGTGTTTGGGATGCTCGCTGCTCTCGGGTCGGATTCGGTATCCCAGACTATCTCCGCCCTCCTCGACCGCGCGACATAGCCAGCGATACCCACATCCACGGGGAAGTCTCTGTCCGCCATGGTCTCGCTAGCGTACGGGCCCGTGGCATAAGCGGGGTTCGCCAATCTCCTCTCCCAATCGTACACGAAGAACGCGAACTCGTCGCAAGGGATGATCTCGGCCATGCTCGACCCGACGATCCTGTAAATCTCCTCGGATTCGATCTCCTGCTGTAGCTTCGCCGCGGTGTCAATCAGAAGCTTCTGAGCCTTCGTCCTGATGTTGAGCTGCTGGAACATCGCGGCGCTCTGGAGGACCCAGGACAGCTGTGTCCCGAGGTCCTCGGCGACTGCGACCTCTCCCTGGGTGAAGGAGATCTGCCTCGAGTTATCCCCCAGAACTAACAGGCCTACGACATCGTCCCCTTGGACCAACGGAATGGAGATCGTGTGCAGGAACGCGAGCCGGCCGATGACTTTCTTCTTCTTAGGGGAATCAGGAACGCCCTCTGTCAGGATGGTCCTCTTGTGCAGTATCGTGTCCGATGCAATCGGGAACGTGTCCAGGAAGATGGTCGAGTCCTTTATGAGCGTCAGGCCCTTCGCCGAGCATGCCTGGCAGGTAAGCTCTTTTGAGACAGGGTTGTACTTGAAGAGAGACACGAAGTCCACTTCGAAGTAATCCATGGCGTTCCTGCAGAACCGTGCGAGCCCCTGGTCAAGCGTGGATTGCCCCTCGGGAAAGCCCGGCAGGCACCGCGACAAGGAAGCTCGCATCTCCCCGTACGCCTCGTGGAGCAAGACCGTGCCTTCGATAGACCTGTCTATCATCGCGTCGAGTGCGAGTTTCGCAGTGATCCTCTGAATATCCGGAAGGTCGTGCTCGACCACATAGAGACACACATCCCGCAGAAGATTCTGCTTCTTCACGAGCGAGCTGAGAGCCATCATCCGCGATTGCTCCGTCCTGATCGCGCTCTTGAGCAGTTCGTGGGCCTTTTTGTTGTTCGGGTCCGTGGACCTATCCACGAGCGCATCGAAGAAGTATCGCAGACGATCGACCCTGATCTCCTCGGAGTCGCCGAAGTCCGCACCTCTGATATAAGCGGACTTCGCGGTGCTGGCGGCCCAGCTCTCCACAATCCTTCCTGAATTTGCCCTGAGAACGGCGAAGATCGCCTTGTAGTCGTTAGATGAACTGGGCGTAAGTGTGCGTGCCATTGGTTTGCGATTCTCCTCCAGCTCAGCTAGTTGGGGGGTGTACTGATATGATAGACGTCCGAGAATAAATCGCTTTTCCAATGGAAATGATGCGATGTGTGCATCATAGCAAACAACGTTATCCATACTGGCTCGTAGAAACCCAATGGAAAGTTCGGCTTTAGGTCGAATATGCTTATATCCGCGCTACAGATTGCAGCGTTACGGAGTAGATTCGGGATGTCGTCACAGCACGCTCAGGTCAAAACTTTGATCCTAACAGGGAAGCAGGTCAAGAAGCTCCTGGACATGAAGGACGTCCTTGGCGCTGTCGAGAACGCATTCAGGCACAAGGGGCTGGGAAAGGTCCAGATGCCAGCCAAGGTGTACCTTTTCTTTGAGAAGTTCGACGGAGACCTAAGGACCATGCCCTCGTACGTCGAGGACATGGAACTATCGGCGGTCAAGATAGTGAACGTCCATCCGCAGAACGCAAAGAACTACGGTATGAGGACTGTCATGGCCGTGCTTGTCCTGGTGAACCCGCACACTGGCCAGCCGCTGGCGTTCATGGACGCCACGCACATCACCGACATGAGGACGGGCGGTGCGGGCGCGATATCCTCGAAATACCTGGCAAGGCCGAACCCGAAGATCCTGGGAATCATAGGGGCAGGAAACCAGGCCAGGGCTCAGATGCTAGCAATGATCACGCAGTATGGGCACTTCGACGAGGTAAGGCTCTTTGACATCTACCCCGAGAAGAGCAAGGCCATGGCTCGTGAGTTCAGGCGCCACTACAAGGAGCAGATCGGCAAGGTCAAGGTGGCGAAGGAGGCCAAGGACTGCGTTGTCGACTCTGACATCGTGGTCACGGTCACATCCGCACGCTCTCCGATCGTTCTTGATGAGTGGGTCAAGAACGGCACACACTTCTGCTGCATTGGAGCCGACGCTCCGGGCAAGCAGGAGATGGACCCGAAGATACTCAAGCGCGCACGCCTGGTGATAGACGACTGGGAGCAGGCGTGCCACTCCGGTGAGATCAACGTCCCGCTCTCCAAGGGCGAGATGACGAAGGATGATGTGGACGTGGAGATCGGGCACATAGTCGCAGGCCTGAAGCCTGGCAGGGAGAATGACGAGCAGATCACTGTCTTCTGCTCCACTGGACTCGCCATCCAGGACTGCCTGACGGCGAAGCTCGCCTACGACGCGGCCATCCAGCAGAAGATTGGCAGAGCGATGCAGATCGTTCTCTGAGCAAAACCACTTGACCAACCACTTTCCTTTCACTTTTCCTCGCACATTCTTTTTTAGCTTGCACGTGATGTCAGCCCGATGATCTGCCTAGGCATCGAGGGGACCGCCCACACCATAGGTGTCGGAATCGTGGACCAGGACTGCAAGGTCTTGGCCAACCTGACCAAGATGATCGACGGTTCCAAAGGAGGCATCCATCCGAGAGAGGCCGCGAACCATCATGCAGAGAACCTAGTACCGCTGATGCACGAGGCCGTTGCCAAGGCGGGCATCAAGTACGATGACATCGGGCTCGTCGCGTTCTCGCAAGGTCCAGGCCTGGGACCATGCCTCAGGACGGCCGCAACAGCGGCGAGGTCGTTGTCCCTGAGCCTGGGCGTTGACCTCATAGGAGTGAACCACTGCGTCGCTCATCTCGAGATCGGCAGGAAGGTCACAGGCTGCAAGGACCCTACGCTTCTCTACGCGTCAGGAGGGAACACACAGGTGATCGCCTATTCCGGCGGAAGGTACAGGGTGTTCGGGGAGACGCTCGATGTCGGCATCGGGAACATGATAGACAAGTTCGGCCGCGAGGTGGGACTTCCGTTCCCATCGGGGCCACAGCTCGAGAAGCTGGCGAAGGAGGGCAAGGAGCTCATCGAATTGCCGTACAGCGTTAAGGGCATGGATGTCGCATTCTCCGGAATACTGACGGCCGCGATCCAGCTCCGCAACCAGGGCAAGAGGCTCGAGGACCTCTGCTTCTCTCTCCAGGAGACATGCTTCGCCATGCTCGTCGAGGTGACGGAGAGGGCCATGGCCCATGTCGAGAAGGACGAAGTGCTGTTGGGAGGTGGCGTGGTCCAGAACAAGAGGCTTCAGGAGATGGTCAGGATCATGGCCGAGGAGCGCGGGGCGAAGATGTTCGTTCCTCCGGGCTCGTTGTGCGTCGACAACGGCGGGATGATCGCGTGGACCGGCCTGGTGATGCACAATGCCGGGGTGAGGACAAAGCTTGAGGACAGCGCGGTCAGGCAGAGGTTCAGGACCGACGAGGTCGACCTGCCTTGGATGATGACCTGAGACTACGGCATTATGCCAGAAGGTTCGATGAAATAAAGGGAAAACTCCTTGTCTCCGGAGATCTCCCTGGCCTCGGATTCCACTTGTCTCTTCATGTTCCCAGACGCGACTACCTTCTGGTCCAGCACCGCAATCCACTGGTTCGGGTAGTCTTGGATGAGCTCAAGGTAGTTCTGCTTCAGCCATAGGTCGTTCTTGACGTCCTCCGAGCCCTCCACGGGTTCCTCGTCGTCCACCATCTCAATCGCTCCCTAATGACGGATAGTCGCCACAAGAATACAATAAGGTATCCCCTCACGGCGCGTGAGGAGTCACCGGCGGCATCACCTGAGCTGCAGGCCAACGAGGTCGTCGAGGGCCTTAAGGAACTCCTCCTCTTTGCCGTCTTTGATAGTCGCGCCCGCGGCCACAGCATGCCCTCCGCCGATGCCTCCGAACTTCTCAGCAGCCTTCTTCAGCGCGGCCGAGAGGTCCATGCCTTTGGACACCAGGTACTTGGTCCCCCTGCTGGACACTTTGACGCTGCCTCTCACCTTAGACAACGCGAAGGTCGGCTTTGACTGGTCCAGGATGTACTGCATCGCGAGCCCGCATTGGGCCCCCGCAAGGGACGGATCGGATGCTGTGAAGTGCTGGATGTGGTCCATGTGTTTCGCGCCGTCCGACTCGATGCTGAGCAGTCGCTCCATGAGTCTGTTGTTGTACTCGCGCCGAAGCTCCCCGGCTATCTCGAGCGATTCCCTGTCCCCCATGCAAAGGGCTACACCGAGGCCTTCGTGATCCATCCGGCCACACGCATTGAGCAGGTCTGCCAGGTCGGCAGCGCTCATGCCCATCGATGGTATCCAGTGGATCTCGGTCACGAGCTCCTCGACCGTCTCCGGCCGGCAACCCTGGCCCATAAGCCTGAGCGAGAGCATCGATGTCAGCTTCCTTCTGTAGACCTCATCTAGCGCTCCCATCGGCGTGCTCGGGTTCAGCTTCATAGAATCGAGGAATGCGAGGACGTTGTCCTTCCTGCCCGACAAGCCCACGAAGTAAGGGTCGACCGAATCCGCGATGGCATCTGCGATAGTAGCGCCCTTTAGGTTCAGCCCCCTCTGGACGTCGATGAACCCCTTTTCCTTGGCGTAGTCCAGGACCTGCTGGTTGACGCTCCTCATGCCTCCCATGTGCTGCCTGTCACCGATTATCCCCGCGACAGCGATAGGGGACAGGTCCCAGTTGCACGGGTCCATCATGACCGCGAGAAGGAGAGATACCGTGGACGCGCACGATTCTGTCATGCCATCGATCCCGAAGAAGTGCGGATTTGCCTGGACCACCTTCTTCGACTTCCTGATGGGCTTGTGGTGGTCGAGGGCGGCTATCCTGGCATCCAGGGTTTCGAGGCTGTCAATCATCCCTGAACCCATGTCGAGGAGGAGTATCGCCTCGTTCCCCTCCCTCCCGATGCCCTCGATGATCTCATTGTCGAGGCTCTTGCTGATGGTGAGATGGAACTGCTTCTTGCACCTCGAGAGCGCGCCGACCATGATGGATGCAGCAGCGAGGCCGTCGGCATCGTAGTGTGAGATGACCCTGAGGTGACTCACCGAGTTGACTATCTTGAGCGCGTGCTTGAGGCTGTCCGAAAACTCGTCCGGGAGTGTTATGCTCCCGCTCATAGAAGCATCACTCGACCTGTAGCGCAGCCGTGTCTAGAGAGTAGTTCCACGTCTCCGGGATAATACCTTCCCGCTTGTAATACTTCACAAGCCGTCGGATCTTCGACTCGATGAGCTTCCTGCCCCTGAGGTTGTGAAGGTCCTTCTTGTTCTTCTTGACATGGTCCGTCATCTGGACAGCGCGCTTCATCAGTGCCTGGAGGTCCTCTGGGAGCTCGAACTTCAAGCCCTTCGCCTCACATATCTCTTTGACGCTCTTGCCCGTGGCCAATCGAACGTTCGGGATCGCGTACTGGTCCCTGAGAACCAGGCCGGTCTTCGCCATGGACATGCCCTCGCCCACCATCTTCGCCACGAGGTCCATGACCTCGCCTGGAGACTGCTGGACCCACTTCGGGTTCTCGGTCAAAAGCGGTCTCTTGGAGCCCGAGGACCCCTTCCTTTGTGAATGCATCCTTGACATTGCTTATCTGACTCCGTGTTACTTGTTCAGTGGCGAGGCAGAGCCGTCTATATTATTCCCCCTTTTAAAGGTTTCCACAATCATGCGGGCCTGGACCAGCATCATTTCGTACTCCACTAATGGGAACGAGAGGAGGTCTGGAAGCTCTGTGAATTCCTTGACCTCGACTATGTTGTATTCCGTGTGCTCTTTGCTGAGCTTTCCTCGGACCAGACCGACGAAGACCTTCCCGCCCGGCTTCGCGATCCTGATGCTCCCGATTAACTCGAGGCTCATGCCCGTTTCCTCGAAGAACTCGCGGACCGCAGCCTGCTCGTGCGTCTCGCATTTCACTAGCCTTCCGCCCGGCATCTCCCATGCGCGTTCTCTGTGCCGGACCATGACGAACTTGTCGCCGTTGAACGCGATGACATAGGCGAACCTCTCGACCATCTTCAAACCTCCACGATGAACGCAGCGTGGTCCTTGGAATAGCGTTGGAGGTCGACCACCTGCTTGACCTTGAGCGACTTTGAAACGAGGGCCTTCCCGACCTCGGAGAAGACCTCCTTCGGCCTCCTGTTGACATTGATGCTCCTGGACTTGAGCATCAGGATGCCGTGCTCAGCGTCGAACGCCGCCATGTTCCTGACGAAGATATCGACCTGATTCCGCTGTGCGATGTCCTGGTAGACCAGTTCGACCCCTTCGATCATGTGCGAATACTCCTCGGGCCGGTTCGCGTCCGCGAGGATGGGTATCATGTTCTTCCTGGTCTCGCACACGCCAACAAGATCCCTGAAGGACCGCTCTGATACCTCGATACAGTGCACCATGCCGTTGGTGACGATGTCCGATACATGAGAGGCAGTCGTGCCCGAGGCAGCGCCGAGGTACAAGACCTTGGTGCTCTCGTCGATACCCAGCGCCCTCGCGCCCAGCAGGATGGCCGCAGCGAGCTTGGACCGCTTGGGGTCCCAGGACCTGTACTCTATGCCGTCAGATTCGACAAGACGCTCGCCGTAAACATCCTTTCCCGGGGCGGCATTGACGGTGAGCAGGCCGTGTCCGTCCGTGAACACTCCCGGAATGCCTTCCACCCTGGTCAGCGGCTTCGTCATGATGACCCCACGAACGGGTTTCCGATAAAAAGATTATATGGGCTAGAACATAGCAAGGCACGATGGCGGACGAGGATCTCAAGAAGCAGATTAAGTCGCTCTCGGAGAAGATGGAGAGCGTCGAGGAGACCATGAGCAAGGTCGCCCAGCCGTACTCACAGCTCCTGGAATACATCGAGAGGTTCCAGAAGATATCGTCCAGCTACTTCAAGATGCTCGGGCTGTACCAGAGATACGGGGCGATATCCCCGGACCTTCTCATCCCGGGCGTCAAAGACTCCATCTCCAGGGACATCGTGAAGGTCCTGTTCGAGAGGGACGGCCAGAACATCTCCCAGATAACAGACAAGCTGAAGGAGATGCGAGGCACATCCTCAAGAAGGATCGTTCGGGAACGGCTGAGGCTCCTTGAGGAGAAGGGCGTGGTGAGAGGCAAGGGATCCTCAAGGTCGAAGGACTACTGGCTCACGGAAGAGTACATTGAGAAGTGGTACAACCTGATCGGGCTCGGCCCCGGCAAGGACAAGCCCCCCGAACAGGTTCGGGATGATGGTGGACTCTGATGGTCTGCCGGTCACTTGTGCTCACTTCCCTTATGTACTGGCTCCACACATAGTATGCTCCAAGAAGCCCCGTGAAGGGGCGAGAAGGTGAAGAAATTTGTCAGGTGACATGCCAGACGCGAAAGAACTCAAGGAGATACTCGGCGTGGTCTCGACCGAGATCCCGAAGCTGCTAGAGTCGATAAGCAACATGATCTACAACAAGGACAACGCCGAGAACTTCGGCAAGTCGGTGGCCGTGTTCTACAAGCAGATGGTGGACTCGGGCATGGACCAGAAGCAGGCGTTCGAGCTGACCCAGACGTACATGACGAACTTCAGCATGGGCGGCATGCTGAGCCAGGTCATCGGCGGAGCCGCGAAGAACGCCGTTGACAAGGAATAGGACGAGTCGCTCGAGAAGAACACAGAGAAGATGAAAGAGAAGCTGGATGAACACGATGCCGAGTAAACATGAGGGGGATCTGCCAAAGACAGTGGCAGTCATCATGACGGAGATTCCAGCCATCGCACTGAGCACGGGTTGGGCGTACCTCAAGACCAAGAGACGCATCCGCCAGGGCTCGAAGTACGTGATGAAGGGGTTGCTGGAGAACGGCATGCCTAAGGAGCTGGCCTCACAGCTGGTGGACCAGTATGAGACGGACCTCAGCGTCAGGAAGCTAATCAAGGGGTTCGGAGGACCATTCACCAAGAAGTGGGAATGACACGCGTCTTCGCTGCTGCATGTAGCAGATAGTGTGACAATCACATTCGAAAAAAGCATGTCGTGCAAGGACGACATGTGGACATCTACGTCGATGAGAGTGGCGACCTGGGGTTCTCATGGCCCCGGAGTTCCAAATACTTGATAGTCGCAATGCTTGCTACTAGTGATAGTAGGCAGCTTCACAGGATTATGAAGCGGGCGCGAAGTAGATTCCGCGATTCACGGTATCCCGGTGGCGAGTTCAAGTTCAACCGGGAATCAGATGTCGTAAGAGTCTTCTTCATGGAGGCACTGGGGAAAGCAAACTGTGCAATCACGTGGACCGCTGTTGACAAGATGAAACCGCGGAGACGTTTCACAAGGGGGAGTGACCTCTATGATCTTGCGTGCGAGGAAACGCTTCGCCAGATGTCCAGAGTGTTGGAGGCGGGTTCAATCGACATGATAATGGACTGCAGGAGATCCAAGACTAAACAGAGGCGGAATCTCGAGTCTCTGATGAATCGTGTTCTCATGTCAAATCATCCTGGTCATTTTCCGCCCGAATTGACGATAAGACACCTCGACTCTGAGAGCTGTGTGGGTCTCCAAATCCATGATTTCGTAGTAGGATCGGTGTTTCAGAGGGTCGAACGAATGAACGAACGTTATCTAAGAATCATAGAGGGAAGAGTCACATCCTACCGAATCATCTAGATAGAAAGGTGCAGACCCCGGGTGGAGTGTTGTTGTGTGCACCGTCCGGTACACTTTACCCCCCGGGACTTACCTGCGTTTCTCTATTAGATGGCATGCGATTTAAACGTTCCTAGCGGATGTAGCACCGATGCACTCATTCATTGGGGCAACCGGGCCGGCGCAGTCGATGAACCAGAGGATGCGACTAGTCAGGAAAGTAATATCAATGCCTCATCCAATATTGAGCCCGTGAAGTCAGAACTGACAAGAATAGCCAATGCAGTCTACACCGCGTACCGTGAGCTCCCCAAGGACTACGACGGGCACATACATGTGGGAAAGGGAGCGAGCGGATCCCCGACATCTAAGATTGACAAGTTCGCCGAAGACGTCATACTCAAGTACATGGACGAGGAGGAGATCGGCCTCAACGTGCTGAGCGAGGAGGCAGGGTTCATCGACCGCGGCGGAAGCCAAGTCCTTGTTGTTGACCCGATCGACGGGACTCTGAACTGCACGAGGGGAGTGCCGTTCTTCTCGGTCTCACTTGCCATAGGCAAGAGCAAGCTATCGGACTGCGACCACGCGCTCGTGAGGAACCTGTCCACGGGGGACACCTACTTCGCCCGGAGAGGTGGCGGGGCAGAGCTTAACGGACACAGGATTGGCATCTCGAAGTACGACAAGGACGAGGGCATGTTCATCATCTACAATAACAAGGACTCCGCGCCGGAGACCGACCGCGTGCGAAAGATGGCCAGCAAGGTCAGGTCGTTCGGCGCAGCCTCGCTCGAGATGTGCCTGGTAGCCCAGGGCGCCGCCCAAGCCCTCTACATGAACTGCGCCAAGTTCCAGAGGATGATAAGGGTAATCGACATCGCCGCGAGCTGTCTGATACTGCGCGAGGCTGGAGGCGAGGTTGTCGACCTATCCGGGGACAAGCTCGACATGGAGTTCGACCTCCAGGACAGGAAGAACTTCCTGGCATACGGCGACCCGATGGTCAAGGAGATGGTACTACGAGGATCGGAATAACCGGCACACCCGAGCTCAGGAACTTCAAGCCCGTCGCGAAGAAGGTCCTGGAAGCGCTAAAGGGAGAGGAATTCGTGGTGGAAACCCACACAGCGGAGGCCCTAGGACTAAAGGGTGAGCCGCTCCAGAAGATGAAGGTCGATGTCCTGATCACCATCGGAGGGGACGGGACGATACTGCGCACGCTCCAGGGGAACGATGCGCCTGTCATGGGCGTGAATGCTGGAGTCCTCGGGTTCCTGACGGAGGTCCAGGGGGACGAGATCAAGCCCGCGATCAAGAAGCTCTTGGCAGGGGAGTACCACTTGGAGAAGCGGCTCAAGCTGAAGACCACGATGAACGGCCAGAGGTTGGAGGACGCCACCAACGAGGCGGTCGTGCACACGGCCCACATCGCCAAGATGAGGCACTTCGCGATATCCGTCGACGGCACTCCGGCAACGGAGATCAGAGCGGACGGACTGATCGTCGCGACACCGACGGGCTCGACATCGTACGCCATGAGCGTCGGCTCGTCCATCATAGACCCGCGCGTGGACGCGTTCGTCATAGCTCCCATAGCCCCGTTCCGACTCGCGGCCAGGCCGCTGGTCGTGGCAGCGAAGAGCAAGATCGCAGTCACGATCCTGGAGCCTAAGGAGTGCACAATGGTCATAGACGGCCAGTGCGAGTTCAAGATCAGAGGGGACGAGAAGCTCGTGTTCACCGCGTCCGAGAAGAAGGCGAAGTTCGTCAGCTTCAAGGACGACTTCTACAGGAACCTCGAGGAGAAGCTCATAGCATCGGCGCCTTTCGCGGCGCACAGGCATTGATCCGGAGCGCGAGGACAGCATGAAAGCAGTCAAGTCCGAAGCCGTCAAGATCAGCTATCAGAAGCGGTGGTTCGCGCTCGGGACGGCGACCTATGTCGCGATGACAGCCGCGCTGTTCTACCTGTCCGAGTCCTCGGTGGAGGACTCGATCAAGATCTTCTGGTTCGCTGCTGGTCTTGCCGAGGGCATACTGTTCTTCCTGTTCATCGTGCCGCCGCTGCTGACAAGCCACCTCGCGGGAGACAAAGGGCTCCGGCTGCACATGGGGCTCCTCATCGACGAGACGATCCCCTATAACTGGGTCCGGGAGATCAAAGAGTCCTCGATCCACTGGGGCGCCGTCAAGGTCGGCATAGGCGTGAGGTACTCCGGGATCACCAGGGCTTTGTTCGTTACTTCATCTTTCAACAACTTGGTCGTCATCAAGCTGGACAAGGAGCACATGATCGGCCGGGTGTTCAGGAAACCTGTGTCGGAGATCGTCGTCAGCGTCAGCTTCGCGAAGGGTTTTCTGGACGCCATGAGTCAGAGGGCCGGGCTCGAGAGGGGAGTGTAGGCCCTGCCCCTGTTCGATTTCTCCAAGGACCCGCGCGCGAACGTGCACAGCATCAAGAAGCGGACGCTCAAGATGATCCTCGAGGCGTCGAAGTCGCAGTACCCCGAGGAGTTCGGGGCGCTGCTGAGGGCCGAGAAGGGCGTCATCTACGAGCTCATACTCCTTCCGGGCACGATCGCCGGGGAGAGGCATGCGATCTTCCATTTCAGCAACCTGCCGATAGATTCCACAGTCGTCGGTACGATCCACTCGCACCCTTCAGGGGCGATCCATCCCTCGGGAGCCGATGTGGACCTGTTCGGCAAGTTCGGCTGGATCCATATCATCACAGGGTACCCGTTCGAGAGGCAGAGCTGGGGCTGCTTCGATTCCAACGGGGAGCCGAGGCAGCTCAAGGTAGTCGATTGATACTCAATCGCTTGCCTTTCTTGACGGGCGGGCTCTGCCAAGCGTTCTTGTGTACAGATCAATTGCCCGCTGGCTCGACAGCCAGTCCCCACGAACCATCAGGGCCGGCAACTGGCCCTGCCCTGCCCTAAGCGAAAGGTACTGTGCCGAGTAACCGCTCTTCCGGGAGAAGGATTTCAGCTGTTTCAACTCATCTTCCCGGGTCCCGACTTGATCGAGAAGATCGAGGAGCGAGTGCGCCATCAGCACACGGACGAACTCGACCAGACGGGACAGGTCGCCGTCGTTCGCGCTCTCCATGCACGAGAGATATCGCCTTCGGTTCTGAGGCAGCACGTGAACAGGAGGCCAGTTGTGCTTGAGGAAATGGAGGTTCAGGAGCAGCCTGCCTACGCGCCCGTTGCCGTCGCTGAACGGATGGATCGACTCGAACTCGTTGTGCATCCAGGCGCCGAGGTCGAACACTGGATCTCCTTCCCTGTCCCTTCTTGAGTATTCTCTAGCCCATTCCTCCATCATGGGCACGACCTTCTCCATCCGCGGCAGAGCGAAGCTCGACCCCGCTATCCTGACATTGACCCTGCGCCACTGCCCAGAACCCTCCTTGACCCCTCTGAAGACCGCATCGTGGAGATCCTGGACCAATACCAGCGATATGAGCTTTGTGCGGAGGGCCAGTAGTCTACGGAACGCGGCCTCGTGCTGGATGGTCTCCAGGACATCCTTGATCGGTCTGTTCGCGACGCTCTTCTGCTGAAGCAGCAGCTTCTCGACATCGGACCAGGTCAGCGTGTTGCCCTCGATTGCGTTAGTGCCCCAGGTGTTGAGAGCGCTCGCCCTCTTCCATACACCGTCGGGCAGACCGTCAAGAGGAGTGCGGGTGAGGAATTCGTCTCGCAGGGCATCAAGTATGATATTCCTCATGTGTGGTCTATATTTCATACAAAGTATATCAATCTATATGATAAATGTAGTGAAATTGAAGAAAATCATATAAAGGGGTTTGCGTGGAGCGTTTTTCACGCACAGGCCACGCCTTAGACCGATCCCGCGGCGGCCCAATAGGCGTACAGGAAGTCCTCCCAGCCGTCGGCCATGAAGGAGTAGGCCCAGTAGTAACCGGGCGTCTCCCACGAATGGTTGGGGAAGACTATCCCAAGCCCGTTGATCTGGTGGTCCATTGTGTTGGTAGTCTGGACCGCCAGGACGGTCTTGTCGAAGTTGGCGAGCACGAGCGCGCAAGCGTCCTTGACCGCGCTCGACCGAGTGTTCTTAGCGATGAGCTCGACGAACCGCTTGAAATCTACCAGGTTGATCGAGTTCGCAGCGTACGAGAAGCACGCTCCTCCTCTGGACTTCGAAACGATTCCTGCGTTGGCCTTCATGTCCTGCATCAGGAGCTCCGTGAGGTCGAAGAACGATGCGGCTGTCGCTCCCACGGCTGCGAGATCGACCGCAGCGTGGCCGTTGACCTCCTCACCCATGTACGGGGGCACTGACAGCAGCTTCTGGACCTCGTCTATGAACATGATCGAAGCCTCCCTGGGCGTCATGTACGGGTTCTCCACCAGTCCTCTGAGGGTCGCGTCGTACGGGTACCCTCTCCAGCCGGTGAATGTCTCACTGACGAGCAGGTACTGCGTGTTGAGTCCTCCCTTGAGCCACTGGTATGCGACGTCTATCTGCCCCACATTGCACTCGTCCGTGCCGATCACATCCACGTGGTAGCCCTTGAGGGCCAGAGTGACTTCGTCGATCGTCAGCGCATCAGCCGGGTGGTCGTCCCAGGCAACCATACGAGGCGAGCCGTGATCCCAGAACATCAGCACTGTGTGCTCCGCAGGGGCGGCCTTGAACGTGTAGGAGATCAGGGAACGGAGTGTCATCGGGTCGCCCATGTTGGCCTCTTTGCCGTTGAGGGCGAAATCCTTGAGCTCCACCATCTGTCCTGGCAGAACCCTGAAAAGATTCGCAGGGCCGTCGAACCTGTCAGCGAAGACGAACATCGCCACGTCCTTGGACCCGCCGACGGACATAAGCTCGTCGTAGTCGCTCTCGACTACGGGCTCGTGATGCGCGCCCGCATACACGTCCAGGCTATTGTCAGCGTCCAGATAGAGGATGTACCTCCACTGGGCCACATCGGGGCCCTTCCCGGCAGGCGGGCCCGCCTTCGCGACTGGAATCGCGAGCATGCCCACGACGACGATCAACGCTATCAGAGACACCACTAATGCTTTAGCTCTCAATTGACAGCCCCTCCCCCTGGTTTCCTACCTAGGTCAGTACCCCGAATGGCGACTTGATTATTTATGGATGTTGTGAGACGACGCTGCGCCATTCGGGCAGGGAGCACTACATGTAGTGCAAGAGACGAACCTGCTGATGTCCACCTTGGGATTGTGACCCAGGGCGTCTTGGACGTCTTCGTAGATGAGAGCGGAGACTTCGGCTTCTCCCACAAGGGAGGTTCCCAGCATATCGTCATGACCGCAATGGCCACGGACAACGCCGCTGTCCTGGGAAGACTGGCAAAGAGAGCTCGGAGGAAGATGAGTATCCAAGGAATGACCGCCCAGGAATTCAAGTTCAAGGGGAGCTCGGACTGGATGCGATTTCACTTCCTGAGGGGGATTGCAGAAAGCAATTGCGAGATATCGTGGGTGGGGGTCCGAAAGGAGAACGTATGCGAGAAATACGTAGAACGGAGAGAGCTACTATACCAGCTCATGTGCAGAGCTGTCTTAGGACCTGTCTTCAAGAGAGTCCGCGGGAACACAGTCAACATTGTATTTGACAGACGGACCGAGAAATGGCTTCTGTAAATCGAACTCGACCTCTTTGTCGGGAGCATCATGTCCCAGAACTGCTCAGGCGCCTTCCCGCCCAGGTTGAAAATCAGACACGTCGACTCACGAAGATCTCCGCAGCTCCAAGCCAACGATTTCGTGACAGGCGCGCTCTTCCAACTTGTAGAGAGGGAGAACGCACACTACTATGACGTAATTGGCGAACGAGTGGTTGATGGTACTCTTATCATCTAGAAAAGTGCAGCCCCCGGACGGAGTTTTTTTCTGGGGCGCCATTCCGACGCCCGCTATACCGTCCGGGACTTACCTGCAATTGACAATACTGCGACATCCCATAAGTATGTTGCGCGCGGATGTAGCCGCAATCCAGCTACCGTCACATGGATGACGATACCATCAGAGCAGCCTGCTCTTAGGTGCGATCGTGCCTCTCGCAACTGCGCCCAGTCCTATGAAGGTCCCCTCGCCAATGATAGTGCCCACATCGATGGTGGCGTTGATGCCCGTCTTGACATCGTCCCCCATGATGACGCCCAGCTTCCTGCGGCCGGAGCCGACCTTCTTCCCGTCGACCACGACCTGAATCTCCCTCTCGTCCAGGCGGAGGTTCGCGACCTTGGTGCCTGCGCCC
This sequence comes from Candidatus Thermoplasmatota archaeon, assembly GCA_018814355.1. Lineage (NCBI taxonomy): Archaea > Methanobacteriati > Thermoplasmatota > Thermoplasmatota archaeon. The sequence continues at coordinate 32,053 of JAHIZT010000039.1, forward strand.
AGATTGCACCTCTCGCCGATGACGCTGTCCCCCACGTAGGACAGGTGCGGCACGTTGGTCCTGTTCATGATGATCGAGTTCTTTATCTCGACAGCAGCGCCGATCTTGCAGTGCTCGCCTATCGAAGTGCTCGGGCGGATGTATGCGTTGGGGCCTATCTCGCAGTTCTCGCCGATGATCGTGGGGCCGATGATGTATGATCCCGGCAATACTTTGGTGCCCTTGCCGACCTGGATGTTGCCGATGATCGTCGCCTTCTCGGAGACATCTCCCTTGATGTCAGCCCCCAGTCCTTCCATGAGTATGCGGTTGGCATCTATGAGGTCCCAAGGCCTGGCGACATCTATCCACTCGCCCGTGAGGAGGTGTGTGAACAAATGGCTCTTGCGAATGAGCGTCTTGAACGAGTCCGTTATCTCGTACTCCCCTCTCGATGATTTCTTCGTCTCTGCGATCGCCTCGAAGATCTCAGGCTCGAGGATGTAGGCTCCGGCGTTGACGAGGTTGGACTCGGGCACATCCGGCTTCTCTACGATGTCCTTGACGATACCGGCGTCCACGACCACGCTCCCGTACCTTCTGGGGTCCTCGACGGTCGTCAGGGCCATCAAACTGCCCTTGACCTTCTTGTGGTGCTCCACCATCCCCTTGACGCTCTCCTTGGTGAGCACGACATCCCCGTACAGGCAGAAGAACGACGAGTCGATCTTGTCCTTGATCATGCCTATGGCATGTGCGGTCCCGAGCCGCTCCTTCTGCTCGACATACGCTATCTTGACACCGAAGTCCTTCCCGTCCCCGAAATGCTCCCTGATGCGCTGGGCGCGCCAGCCTACCAGGAGTATGAGGTCCCTTATGCCCGCTTCCTTGAGCGACTCGATGTTGTGCTCCAGGAAGGGCCTGCCTGCTACCGGCAGGAGCGGCTTCGGTATGTTGGACGTCAGTGGTCTCATCCTGAGCCCTTCGCCCGCAGCTAGAATATAGCCCTTCATCTGCAAGACCTCTTGACCACATTGTCCATCGTGCTCATGATGTTCGCGGCCCGCTTCTCGGTCCTTGCCTCCGCCACGAGCCTGATCTTGGGCTCGGTCCCGGACGGCCGGACGAGCGCCCAGCCGTCATCGAACTGGAGCCGGTAGCCGTCCAGCGTCAGGAGCTCGTCGCATTTGAGCGACCTCATTGCCTTGTCGAGTGTAGCGAGGATTGCGGCTTTGAACTTGGGGTTGTATGAGACCGCGCCTCGTAGGATCGGATACCTGGGGATCTTCGTCCGTAGCTCGGAGAGCTTCTTTTCGGAGGCGATCTCGACAAGCCTGGCTGCCGCGAGTATCCCGTCCGGGCAGTAGGTCTGGTCAGGGAAGATGAATGTGCCCGAGGGCTCACCGCCGAAGCTGGCCTTGCTCTTCTTGACCTCCTCGCTTACGAACACGTCCCCCACCCTGGTCCTGATCACCTTCGCATCGACGTAGTCGTCGATCGCGATCGAAGTGTCGACCGTGACGACCAGCTTCTTCTTCGCGAAGCGCTTGGCGAAGAGTGCTAGAAGCTGGTCACCGCCCAGGAACATGCCCTTGTCGTCGACGGCGACCATCCTGTCCGCATCGCCGTCGTGGGCGATGCCAAGGTCGGCCTTCATCGAGACGACCGCGCTCTTGAGGTCCGTCAGGTTCTCGTACACAGGCTCAGGCGGTCTCCCGGGGAAGTGTCCGTCCGGGTTGGAATTGATCGTGATCACCTTGCAGCCCATGCGCTGGAGGACGATGGGGGTGATGGTGAATGCAGGGCCGTTCGCGCAGTCGACGACGACCTTCAGATTGGATTCCTTCGCGTTGTCGAGTATGCGCTCTGCGTGATTCTCGACTGCTTCCGGGAGGATGTGCTTCCTGCCCACCTCGTCCCAGGGCTTCAGCCCGAACTTGTTCGATCCGAGAAGGTTCTCGATGGCATTGGACTGGGAGACGCTGAACCCGGATCCATCTGGGTTCCAGAGCTTGATGCCGCCATACTCCGGAGGGTTGTGGCTGGCCGTGATCATGATGCCTGCATCGAGTTCCCGGGCGGCCTCGGCAAGAGTCGGCGTCGTGACGAGGCCCGCAAGGTAGACATCGCATCCCGCGGCCATCAGCCCGCTGGAAACTGCGGCCTCAATCATCGGTCCAGAGGTCCTGGAGTCCATGCCGACGGCTGCGCGCTTGGCGTTCGAGCCAACGGCCATGCCTATCTTGGCCGCGAGCTCGGGCGTGAAGTCCTTGTTGACGACGCCCCTGATGCCTGACGAACCGAAGAGCGACAATCTATTCCTGCCTCTGCGCCTTGCATGACACTAGGGGATTATCTACGTATTGTGATTGAGAGAGATGATGATACGTATCGAGAAGAAGAGAGGGAAGAGCGAGAATGGAGATACTGGCTTACCTCGCCTCAACCGAATATCCTACAGCCAGGAGCACCGATTTCTTAGCCAGTGTCACTGGCCATGTCGTCATCCGCCGACCTCGCGGACATAGCCAGATACCTCGGAAAAACGAGCCAGCATACGCAAATCATTAAATACCATCCATCGTGATACACATCTGGACCATGTCTGGATGGCATGGCCAGATGAACCCGGAGGGATAAGAAAAATGGTCATGGAACCAATCAGCATCGACAAGGCCATGGAGATCGCGAAGAAGAAGGGCATCAAGCCAGGCCGCGTAAAGGGCACGAACGGGATACAGTTCACGAAGGGCAGGAACTCGCGCCTGGAGATTATCAACTGGGACGACTTCAAGACCACGCTGTCGAAGAGAAGGCTCGCAGTCTTCGAGTCCGGCGGCTGGATGAAGATAATGAAGAAGTAGGCCTGTGGCCTCTTCTCTTCAAACCTATGACAAACTCCTTCCTCGCTATCTCAAACCCTTTAGATTGCTTTTCATTCCTTGATGAGTAGCTTGGGCGTTGCCGATACCATTACACTTGGCTTCAGACAAGCGTTCACGAATCGCCCGGTCAGGCCTTCTTCTCTTCTGGGCTTATCCCGAACCCGCAATTCTTGCAGGTCAGAGACCCCGTGATCCAAGGAGCGCCACAGTTCGGACACGCGTTCTTCCTTAAGCCACAGTGCCAACAATCCGGGCGGTCCCCTTGCCAGACCCTCTTGCACCGGGGGCATCTTCCGGCGAGAGGATCCGAGTGAGAGTCAATGTCAACAAGGCCGGTCCCATCACACGCTTGGCACTTGTCCGCACCGTTCGGGTTGGGCATGAATCCGATACCGCGGCACGCCGGACACTTGCCCGTCCCATAGCAACGAGGACACCTGCCAGTGCCCCCGCAGCTAGGACACGCTGAGAGGAAGTATATCCCGCGCCCCTTGCACCCCGAGCATATGCCGTTCTCGCAATGTGCGTGGTAACCTATGGAGAGTAGATCGTTCCCACCGCCGTAGTTCGTGTACCAGGTGCACTGACCACTGCCGTCGCAGACAGGACAGATGTCCACTCTTCCAAAGCCGTCACAAGCCCTGCACTCGACTTTGTGGACCACGCCCGTCTTCGCCAGAAGGATCTCAGTTCCGCAGTACATGCAGTGGGCCTTTCTCAGGTCCTCGGGCAGGCTGAGATTGGCCCCGCAGCGGGGACATACGGCCGGAATCAACTTGATGTCTGCCATGAGTTCACCCGCGAACCCGTGGTTTGGCGCTCTTGGCTGTATCGTTTTGTCTGGATAGCCCGGGCTGATCATGAATATCTCTGAGGAAAGATCCGCATTTGATCGATGAATTCGTGAAGCGGTCCCGAGAAGAGTTACATATATAGTGATGGTAATCATTGGCGCTTGTTCCGTGCATGCAGGGATAGCCAAGCCTGGTCAACGGCGCTAGATTCAGGGTCTAGTCGCGCAGGCGTCCGCCGGTTCAAATCCGGCTCCCTGCACTTGGATTCTTCCTCAAGGGATTCTCGATCAGACGACCTGGGTCACGAGCTAGTGATGTTCATATCCCGGCTGGGCCCATCAACATCTCTGCAGATGATTTCATTGCCTTCAAACGCGATTACTTAGGCACATGAATGAGGAGTTAGTCGCGCCATGCGGCATGAACTGCAATGTGTGCGCTGCATATCTGGCGGTCACGCATGACGTCAAAAGCAAGGGCATCCGGATGATGTACTGCATCGGGTGTAGGCCCAGGAACAAGCTCTGTGCATTCTTGAAGAAGAGCTGCAGCCTGCTCCGCAAGAACGAGGTCAAGTACTGCTACGAGTGCCCGACCTTTCCATGTGAACGATTGTCCGCCATCGACAAGCGTTACAGGACGCAGTTCAGGATGAGCGAGATCGAAAATCTACACCGTATCAGGGACGAAGGCATCGAGTCCTTTCTCAAGGCTGAGGAAGCAAAGTGGAAATGCCCAGAATGTGGCGGGGTGATGTCCTGTCATAACGGCCTTTGCTTCGTATGCGACCTGGACAAGCTGAGGAAGAAGAAGCGGCTCTATCGGTGGGACAAGAAACCGGAATGACGCGCACTGTGGCCAATAGCTGACTGTTCAAATGAGAGCCTTCGCGCCGGATGTACCGGTAAGAAATGGAGCGATGACTGGGAGTCGTTGAATCAGAGGATTGTCGCACCGAGCTAGACTCAATCTCCTCTCCTATTCATCATGGAGGGGGAGATATGCGTCGCGCTGCTTGACAAGCACTGAAATGTGAGGGCAGAGACGGTTCTGAAGTTCCGGTTTGAACACGGCCATGATTTGGAAGGTCGTCTTTTCCCAACTTCGCCTTCTCCGAGAATCGGATTGAGTCCCGGGCCCGCGTCGTCACGAAGGCATCTTGTTGTGGATGACCTCGTTGATCCATTACCAGCTTCTTGTAGGCCTCCTCGCCCTTCGGCGTGAGGCGCAGACGTTCGTGCCCGTCGTTCGAGGCCTCCATCGCGATGATCCCACGGTCGGCCATCCAGGAAGTGTATCTTCTGAAGACATCGTAGTTGACGTTCGAGGCCGTTCGGAGGCGGGTCTTCAACATCGGTTGTTCTTCTCTCCACAGTCGTTCAAGAATTCGGGCGACTATGTACAGGTCGGGCCGGTCCATGAGATGGGGAGTCACCATGGGTCACTCACCTGCAAGGAGCCTTTCCATCGCAGATTTCAGAGTTTCGTATCTCCCAGTCCACTCAGAGAGAAGGACGCTTACTATCTGATTAGACCTCGATTGAGGAGACGCTGGTGCTCCCAGGTCTTGAAGTCCGCCGGAGGGGGGACGATCTCGTTGTCAGTCTTCCTCACGAGCATCGCCGCTCCATTAGGGCATCCGGTGACACACAACCCGCATCCTATGCACTTCTCCCGGTCAACGACTGAAACCTCGTTGTCCTCTGAGATGGCATGAACCTGACACCTATCTATGCAGGTCCCGCAACCGACGCATTCCTGAGCCTTGATATCGGCATAGTAGTTGGCATAGGCAACTGATTTCTCAATGCCCCAATCAGTGATTCCTCTCAGCAAGCCACAGCAACAGCCACAACAGTTGCAGACGTAACCTACTCCTTTCATGACGTTGCTCACTGTGTGGACGAGACCCAATTCCTCAGCTTCATCGAGAAACGCCAATGCCTCTTCTCTTGAGACAGAACCCTGGCCTGAGGGGCTCTCATCTGCGGAGAAGGAGAGGCATGTTCTGAGCGGAAAGCCGCACTCGTGGCCCATATGCTTCTGTTGGACCCTGCAAACGCAATCGCGCAGATTGAAAGATCTCGAGCCCATAAGAAGTGCTTTGACATCGTCATAGGGGAGGATCCATTCCGATTTGGTGGCATTGTATGCAGGGACGACGCGGTGTATGGCTGGCTGAGGCCTCATGATCCCAGCGGCTCCCCCATTTGCCAGGTACTCTTCTACCAGATGGGCCAGCTCATGGTCGACATCACTAGCTTCGAATATCCCAACGATGAATGGCGCCAACCTGAAGAGATGCTTGCCTTCTTCCTCGCGGTCCCATAGCATGCCCTTCTCCACCATCTTCGTCAATAATGCCTCGGCTTGCCCAGCCGGGAGTCCGAGTCGCTTGGATATTGCCTCACAGGCCTCCATCGAGCCGCCTAGCTGACAAGCTATAGAAGCCTCTTCAGGTGAGAATATCTTCTTCAGGAGTCTTATCTCAACATTGGAGGATGTTCTGGGAAAACCATTTGCGAGGCTGTCCAATGCCTCCGCAAGACGCTCATAGACGTGATCGTTCAGCTCAGTCACCATTGCCGAAGCCCTGAACGACATGCCCGGTAATATATGTGGTTTGAGCATCGGTCGCCTTTCCTCCCCAAGGTCTTTCCCGAGATGTAGTGACTGCAACCACAACCGCCATGATCGTGACCATAGCGCCGAGAAGCACTTTCGGGGGGCCGAACTCCGGGGATGACCAGTGTCGCTTCTATTAGCAGATGGTTCAATGCGGTTGCGACCGCTTCGACGGATTCGTTCAAAGAGGCGAATGCACTAGACTTGAACATCTGGGAAGACCAATCATAGTTTCCATCCATCCAGGTATTGTTCTTGATCGCTCCGCTGCCGAAAGTAATGGTCGAGGCCAACCCTGTTGTCCAAATCGCGACAAGCACGGGAGCCTCCAGAATCACCGGGATCAAAAGAGAAGCCCCCAGAGTCCACATTGTCAGGAAGAACCCTTATCTCCTGCTGCGGGGATGACGATTGGAGAGAGAAACAAATGACGTTCAAAAATCTTAAGCTCATAGCGCCTCTTCTGGAGGCAATTGCTAGACAGGGTTATACTGCGCCAACACCAATACAGGAACAGGCAATCCCTCATATTCTTCAAGGCAAGGATTTGATTGGGATCGCACAAACTGGCACAGGAAAGACCGCTGCATTTGTTCTGCCCCTATTGCAGTTAATGTCACAATCACCTAGGCGTATTATCCCTAAGTCTCCTAGAACTCTAGTTCTTGCGCCAACTAGAGAATTGGCTGCGCAGATAGATGAAAGCTTTGCAACCTACGGCTCATTTATGAGATTCAGGCACACTGTAATGTTCGGCGGTGTCAGCCAAGGCGCTCAGGTTAGAGCAGTTACCGAGGGTGTTGATGTCCTAGTCGCTACACCTGGCAGATTATTGGACTTGATGAATCAGGGCTACGTGAATCTAAACCATTTAGAATTCCTTGTTCTCGATGAGGTTGATAGAATGCTTGACATGGGATTCATAGTTGATGTCAAAAGAATCATTTCAAAATTGCCGACACACCGACAATCAATATTTTTGTCAGCAACAATGCCGCAAAAGATAAGCGAGCTTGCAAGAACATTGCTCCGTCATCCTGTGCGCGTTGAAGTTGCTCCTCAAGCAACCACAGTAAAGCAGGTTCAACAAAAAGTCCTCTTTGTAGACGAAAGAAACAAAATCGCGATCTTATTGGAATTGTTGAAACGTGAAGATTTGAGATGTGTACTGATATTTGCAAGAACAAAAAGAAGAGCCAACAACGTCGC
>JAHIZT010000040.1 GCA_018814355.1 Candidatus Thermoplasmatota archaeon
ATGATGATCCTATACGAGCCAGCGATGGCCGCACGGTCGGAGCCGAATGGAACGAGTTGCATCGGAGAGGTGACCTGAGGGTCATCACCCGATGATGCAACAGAACCTGCAGATGCTCTCATCGTAACAAAAAAAGGGAAGGGAAGGGCTAGCCTTGTCAGAAGGGATGGGATGCACTCTAACAACTAGCCCAAAATTTCCCGAATGATATATTGGCGCTGCACTATATGAATCTGTCGAATCGCCGGTTAAATATGTATTGTTATCACAGCTAGCAGATGGCGAGCACGTCCAGCATCCAATAAAAAAGGCGACGTTTTCGATACTGGCGCACCCCTGCGTTTCCTCTGCAGCCTGTGCAAATCACATGTATCCCGACTTCTGCAGGACCATGATGTCCTCCGTGCTCAGCTTTTCACCGCTACGGAACTTCTCGAAGATCTCATCGGCCTCCTTCTTGGCCGAAGTATCGTCCTTATCCTTCCGGGCCTTGCGGCCTTTGTCCCTGATACCAGCGATGAGCTTATCGAAGTCGTGGACCTGCCTTATTTGCTCAATGTGCTCCCTGTGCTCCTCGTCCGCGGCAAGCTTGCTCTCTATGAACTTCTCCTGGGCGGCGTCTGCTTCCCTCCTCAGCTCGTCGGCCTCCTCGTAGAGCTTGAGCATCGCGTCATGCTCCACCTGGGCCTTCTCCGCCAGCTCTGAGACCTTCTTGTGGAAGTTCTCGGCGTTGTCCTTTGCCTCTCTGGTCTCCTTCTCAGCGGTCTTCACCTCCGAGAACTGCTCGATCTCCCTCTCCATCCCCTTGATCTTGGCATCGAGCTGCGACATCTCCTTCATGAGCGCCTTCTCCTTGTCGGCGCTCAGAACAGATGTCATGTGCTTCTTCTCGAGGGCCCTGAGCTCGGCCTTGAACTTCCTGATGGATAGGCCGCTCTTGGGCATCTTCTCCCGCCTGAGCGCCATGGCATTGTCACTGAGATCGTTGAACTTCCTGTTCCACTCATCCCTCAGCGCCTTGGCCTCCCTGACCTCGGAATTGAGCTTGTCCCTGCTCTCACGCCTTGTGTTTGCTTCTTCGATGAGGCCTCTGACCTTGTAGTTGAGCTCGTCTCGCTTCTCGGCCCACTCCTTGGTCTTGTCGTTCAGCTCGTCCCGGAGCCGTTTGTGCCTCTCAGCGTCGGCATTGTGCCGTCCGCGCTTGTCTTCGAGGTCCCCAATCAGCTCAGTCATACAACATCAACGCCCTCAGAACACATGAAGTCTGGACGCGATGAGGACAATACTAGGTCCGGTTTATATTCCTTTCGATGCTGGCGACGAGCACGTCTGGCCCGAGCGAGAACGGATTTCGTGGCACTGATGTGATGATTAGGTTAGGCATTGAAACCCGTTATCTAGTTTGATAATCCGAGCAACTTGATTATATGCTTCACATAGCATGATGGACAACCACTGAGCGGTGCGATTGGTGAACGAGAAAGACTTGCAGCTTGTGCACTCGGTAAGCACGGTTCTCGAATCCGAGGGTGCGACATCTACATACCTTTTCAATGCGAAATTCACCAATCTGGTCCGCGTCAATCTCGTCCTTCTCAAGGTGTTTCTGGAGGAGAAGAAACGGAAGGGCCTGATGATTACCATCGACAGGCCACACCAGTATTTATCCCACCTGATGCAGCTGCACGCCCTGGACCAGACGAACCTTGTCTTCATAGACATGATTTCCAGCCATGCGTCCGACACGAAGGGAGGTGCGGCGGCCCCCGAGTTCCAGAATGGCCCGTTCCAGATCGAGACTCTGCCAGATTTCCTGTACGGCCACGGGAATGGAGGATCGAGATTCATCTTGGACATGGGCAAGGTAGAGTTCGTTGTCATCGACAATGTCTCCACGCTTCTGACATACAACACGATGGAGAGCGTCAAGAGATTTCTCCAGAAGTATCTGGATATCATCGGCAAGACCTGCCCGAATGGTATCCAGACCGTCTTTGTCATGGACAGGAATCAGCATCCCGATCTGTTCCAGTTCATAGCGGCACTCTCGAAGAAAGCCATCCACCTCGGTTCTGACATGACCATAGAGAGCGTCAGCGTGTCCGGGGTGCTAGAGCCGGAATCTCAGCAGTCATCCCCCCAGACGAGCGTGGGCTCGATTGGTGTTGACAAGGGGATCCCCAGAAACAAGGAAGTGATGTGAAAATGGCACGGCAAGCGTTTCCCAGGATTGAGAGCGGAATTCCAGGTCTCGACGAGATGATTGAGGGAGGATTTCCATTCCCATCCGTGATACTGGTCGCTGGCAGTGCGGGCTCTGGCAAAACCACGTTCGCACAGAAGTACCTGTTCTCAGGAGCGGAGAAGGGAGAGCAGGGCCTCTTCTTCAGCACTTTGAGCGAGCCAGCCCAGTGGATGCTGAGATACGCCGCGCAGTTCGATTTCGTGAAGCCTGAGTTCTACGGCAAGGAGGTCATATACTGCGACCTCGGAAACCTTCTCAGGAAATGTACGGGCGAGCAGCTCCTGGACTACATCGACCAGAAGGTGGCCGAGGTCATGCCCCAGAGGATCGTCATCGACCCCATCACCGTGGTCGGGAACATGATGAAGGACGACTACAGGATCTTCTCATTCGATCTAACGACCAGGCTGAAGAACTGGCAAGCGACCACATTGCTGACGGGAGAGGTCCGCCCAGGGGAGATGTATCCAGCTGAACTGTCCTACGCCGTCGATGGAGTGATACTCCTTATGCTCTCGGACGAAGGGGACGCCCGCAGGAAGTACATCGAGGTCCTCAAGATGAGGGGCACGAACCACTTGACCGGGAAGCAGTCGGTGGACATCACCCGCAAGGACGGAGTGATAGTCCTGAAGGCCCGTTTCTAGAGCGAGCCGGGATGATTCGGCTGATGCTGGCGAGTGTTTTCCAGGTTATCATGGCTGATTATTGTGTCGACAGCAGTATAAGTAGTCAGGTTCAATAGTCTCCACGAGTACGAACCGATAGTCGTACTCAGAAGGATCGTACAGATGGCAGCACCGGGCTCGAAGAAGAACAGGGCAAATTCCAACAAAGGAGCATCGCTGTTCAACCTGTTCAAGCCGAAGACGGATGAGGTGGAATACGTCACGGTGAAGGAAGAGATGAAGCATCTGCACCGTGTCTTGAAGCACAGGCCGAAGTCGGTCAAACACGCCTCTGAGACCATGAGCGGGCCGGCCATCACTGAGAGAGACATCGAGATCACCGAGAAGGTGATCGACGGCATAGCACCCAGTGACCAGGAGGGTCCTAGGACCGAGCCTGACGGCTTCAATTGCCTCCAATGCGGTGCGCCACTCTCCCTCGGCGCAGACAGGTGCCCCAAGTGCAACTCCAGGTACCTCGAGATCTCAGACGAGGCGCTCAAGGAGCTCGAATCGGCGGAGATGGACATAGGAGATGAGTCGGAGGATGGCGAGGTCGTCGAGAAGGAGGGCGCTCCCTGCATTCACTTCAACTTGGAGACAGGGACCGTAAGCTACCTCGAGAACGACAACAGGAATCCCGATTTCATGCTTGAATGCAGCCACTGTGGAACTGAAATCCAGTTCGATACGGATAGATGTCCGATATGCGGCACCGCATTGGAATCCTCAGATACGGGCCTCGTGAGCTTGTTCACGGACATGAAGTTCGACGAGGTGAAAGAGGACGAGATGGACTGCCCGCTCTGCGGGGAGCATGTCACGCTCACAAAAGGGAAATGCCCAGCATGCAGCGAGATCGTCCAGGGCGGGGATCCGAGGGACCCGTCAGCCAAGGTCGATCCAGTGATACACAACGACAACGTGGTCTTCATGCATCTCGATGTCGAGACAGGGGAATTGAACTACCTCCAGCGCCTGGCCAAGACGCTAGGGTTCGAGCAGCTCACCGTGCAGCTTGACTGCATAAACAAGCCCGGGTTCGAACAGGACTGGAAGAGCCTATCGAGGATTTGAGGTGATTTGTCGATGGATGCCTTTGAGATGTTCCGCCTTCTGCTCGATGAATACTCCTCCCAGATCATCGAGCTCACGCAGCCGAAGGCCCTGAACGCAGTCGACCTGAGCGGCATGCTCGGGATCCCGATCGCCGCATGCTACAGACGGATAAGAGCGCTTAGGGACGCAGGCATCCTCAAAGAGGAGGGCAGGGCAGTGTCGATTGGCGGGAAGCTGGTCGCAACCTATAGGTCCTCCGTGGATACGGCTGAGGTGATGCTCAAAGACGGGCGGCTGAAGGTCCTCATAAGCACGAACGGTCGAAGGTCATCCGACGAAGTAGTCCTGTCAGATGAGCCTCCGTCGATGCTCCACTGGTCGAACAGAAACGACCCCCAGGCTTGAAAAAGTATCTGTGGTCTCAGACGCTGGCCTTCTCAAGGTTGTCGGCGCGCTTCGCGTACCGCCTCGACTCGCTTTCGAACAGCTTGTTCTGCTCAAGGAACTTTGCGGCCCGAGTCCTGAACTTGGCCGCCTTGGCACCTTGCGCGGCGGCCTTGGACTCCATCTTCCTTGAGAGTTCATCCTGCTTGGCCACCTTGCGTTCCATGTTGGCGATCCTTGTCCTGAGAGATTCGGGGCTGAGGTCGGATTTCCCCTGAGCCGCCCCGCTCAGCTCCGATTCGTATTCCTTCGTACGGTCCTTGAAATCCCTGGCTTTCTCCTTCTTCTCCGCGGCTTTCTCTCTGTAGGCCACCGCCCTGGCGGAGCACTTCTGGGCTTTTGCCTCGTTAGCCTTGTGCTTGTGATAGAACTTCGCTCCTTTGTGCCCGAATGCGTGCGCCTTCTTCCTGAGGACGGCCACGTCTTGGTATGCCTCTCGCTCAGCCCTGCTGGTCCTGGCAGACTTGATCTGGTCTTCGTGCTCTTCTTCCGTGGTCTCGTGCGGCTGTTCGGGTGCGGCGGTCTTGGCCTGCGCCTGAGCAGGCTTGGGTTCAACGGTGACCTGGGGCGTCTTTTCTGAGACCTGCGGTGTCGTCTTCTGGAACTCCGCTCTCGCAAGGAACGAGTCGATGTCCTCGTCCGTCCTTTTCTGGAATTCCTTCTTCTTGGCGGCGTCCTCCTGAGCACCCATGATTTCTCACCTACACCGCAAGATTTGTGTCTGTGATGATAAGGCTTTTGTTCCCGGCAGCATGAAATCCAAGCGGATGTCGGTCGCAAGGAGGGTTATCTACCGAGTCGGGCTTATAAGGGGCGGCATGGATTTGGAGATGTTCTTGGAAGGGATCCCGCAGTTTCCCGAATCGCGAAAGATCACCCTTGCTGACCGGCCAGTAATCGAGAAGTTGTTTGCAGAGTACCCCTCCGAGATCTCGGAGAGGACCTTCGGATCCGTCTACGTGTGGAGGAACTACGAGGACAGGTCGAGGATTTCGCAGCTTGATGGCCACCTGATCATCTCCTGGAGGCGGGAGAAGTTCGGGAGCATTCTCCTCACACCCGTGGGAGGGGAGCCGGCAAAGCTCATCGGAGCTCTGTCAGAGCTAGGGTCCGGGGCACAACTCACGTTCAACGGGATATTTGGGATAGTGGACCCCTTGGCCTCCCAATTGAAGGAAGCGGGTCTGTCGCCCATTCCCCTAAGGGACGAATGGGACTATGTCTACCGCACGAATGACCTCATCGTGCTGGAGGGTCCGAAGTACCACACTCAAAGGAAGGAGATGAAGAAGGCCACTTCCGAGTTCGAGTTGGTCTACGAATCCATGACGACGGCGCGCCAGAAGGATTGCTTGGAGCTCGAAGAGACTTGGTGTGATCTTAAACACTGTACCCTCGGCAAGCTCTCTGCTGCAGAGGACGGCGCCCTGAGAGAGGCCGTCGCCAACCTGGACGAGATCGGGTTCTTCGGAGGAGTCATCCTCCTCCGCGACAATGTCCAGGCGCTCACGATAGGCGAGAGGTTGAACTCGAACACAGCCGTGGTGCATTTCGAGAAGGCCAACCCCGCCATACGCGGGCTCTATCAGGTCATCAACCAGCAATTCTGCGAGCACGCGCTCAGGGATTTCGAGTTCGTGAACAGAGAGCAGGATGTCGGAGAACCGGGTCTGCGGCGGGCGAAGGAGGGCTATCACCCGTATCATTTCGTCGAGAAATACATGCTCCCGTTCCGATGATTTGTGGCTCTCCAGTCGGTGAGAAGACTATATATGTGGCAAGCTCGTTCCGTCTCGCGAAGGAAGGGAATTCCATGGTAAAGTCGTGTTTGCTGGTATGCTGCAAGCTGCTCAAGACGAAGAAGGTCGTCGACCTCGCCAAGAAGCAGCCTGGAGTGAAGGACGCTTTCCCGGTGCACGGGAGATGGGATGTCGCTGTCAGGACCGAGGATTTGGACCTCAAGAAGATCGCCGAGATAGGCATGACCATCTACAAAGCCGAGGGAGTGGAGATAGTAGAGACCATGGTCGGGTACCCGGAGATGTGAGGTGTTCAACATGGTGAAGGCAGTAGTTTTGGTTATGCTTGAGCAACAGACGTTCGAGGACGCAATGAAGATCAACAAGATCCCGGGCGTCGTGGACGGCTACCTCGTCTTTGGTCACTACGACTATATCGCGTTCATCGATGTGCCAGCGCTGGAGAAGGTCGGGCAGATTGCCGACAGGATCCAGAAGCTCGGCTTCGTCAGGTACGTAGAGACCCTGATCGAGAGATAGACGAACGGTCAAACCCTTTTGCGCTCTCATTATTCTGTACTAATCTGGTTGCTCGACGGGAAACGTAGCTGGCCCCTCCGGCTCCACGCTCAATTGAGTGCATCGAGCCATTTCAATGTTGGTTAAACATTTATATCTGAACCATAATCTGGCGCCCAAGTCAGAGAATTGGAGAGAGTAGGATGGTAGACATCACCCTAGTTATACCGATTGCAGGCGCAGTCGGGCTAGCATTCGCAGGCTATTTGACCTGGTATGTTTTCAAAAAGGACCTCGGGACTCCAGAGATGCAGGAGATCGGGGACGCCATCAGGCAGGGCGCCATGGCTTTCATGAAGAGACAGTACACGACGATACTCGTGATAAGCCTCCTGCTGAGCGGTCTGATTGCCGTTTTGATCGACCCGAAACCATGGGTCGGTCTATCGTTCCTTGTCGGGGCGCTGGCATCCGCAGTATCCGGGTACATCGGCATGTACGTAAGCGTCAGGTCGAACATCCGGACGGCCGCAGCTGCAAGGCGGACGCTCAACGAGGCGCTGGTCACTTCGTTCAGAGGTGGCGCAGTCTCTGGCATGGGCGTCGTGTCGCTCAGCCTAATTGGCGTTGCTGGCATTTTCTTCGTTTTCCACAGTGGCATGAGTTTCACGATATCGGAGTCGCTTGACTCCGCAATCGGATTCGCCTTCGGCGCGAGCTTCGCTGCCTTGTTCGCACAACTGGGAGGAGGTATCTTCACGAAGGCCGCTGATGTCGGCGCGGATCTCGTCGGCAAGATCGAGGCAGGGATTCCAGAGGACGACCCGAGGAACCCGGCCGTCATCGCCGACCTCGTTGGTGACAACGTCGGAGACTGCGCGGGCAGAGGCGCGGATTTGTTCGAATCAACCGCCGCTGAGAACATCGGGGCGATGGTCATCGGCCTGACACTGTACAAGCTGTTCACGGGAGATCCATTCAACTGGTCGGAGAGCGAGGCTCTTGTCTGGATATTCTTCCCGCTCGTAGCAAGGTCATTCGGGATATTCGCATCGCTTGTGGGCGTGCTCGCGGTGCGCTTGAGGCATGAGGACAAGGACCCGATGTCAGGCATAAACATGGGCTACTACATCACGTGTGTCTTGGCAGCCATCTTCTTCTATGTCGCAACCAAGTACATGCTGGGCGACCAGTACCTGTACTTCTTCGGAGCGGGCTTGATCGGCATTGTGCTCAGCATAGTCATAGTGTACATCACTCAATACTACACATCGGGCAGCTGGAGACCAGTGCGCGAGATCGCCGAGGCATCCACGACAGGACCCGCGACCAACATCATAACCGGGCTGTCAGTTGCGATGGAGACCACGGCTCTGCCTGTTCTTGCGATAATATTCGCGTTGCTCGGATCATTTGGCTTGGGCCAGATGGCGGGCAACGAAATCGACGGCTCAATTGTCAACGGCGTCGTCGTTGACCTTTCGAGCACTGACATGCTGATCTTCGGATTCTACGGCACGGCCGTAGCTACGATGGGAATGCTCGCAACCTGCGCATTCATCCTGGCGACCGACACATTCGGCCCGATAACTGACAACGCTGGTGGCATCATCGAAATGTCGAACCAGCCTGAGGAGATCAGACGCAGAACTGACAAGTTGGACGCTTGCGGCAACACAACCAAGGCCTTGACCAAGGGATATGCGATGGGCAGTGCCGCCCTGGCCGCGTTCCTGCTGTTTGGCGCTTACTTCGAGAGGGTCTCGGCCAAGACTGGTCAGGTGTTGTCGGAATCGTTCAAGGTGGATATCGCGCAACCAGATGTGTTCGTCGGCGGCCTTCTCGGCGCGATGCTCGTCTTCTTGTTCGCATCACTCGCGATCAGGGCTGTCGGAAAGGCGGCTCACGAGATGATCAACGAGGTCAGGAGACAGTTCAAGGCAGACCCGGGCATCATGGAGAGGACCTCGAAGCCAGATTACGCGAAGTGCGTCGACATTGCCACGAAAGGTGCTCTGAAAGCGATGGTGCTTCCTGCGCTGCTTCCTGTGCTTGTTCCCGTCACTTTCGGCATAGTCATGAACATGGCCGGTTACAACGCTCCACAGGCTGTTGGCGCGCTGCTAATGATCGGCACGATAACCGGCATAATGGTCGCGAACATGTTCAACAACGGTGGCGGCGCATGGGACAACGGCAAGAAGTACATTGAGTCAGGGAACTTCGGCGGCAAGAAATCTCCGGCGCATGCAGCTGCGGTCGTTGGCGATACTGTCGGTGACCCGCTGAAGGACACCGCAGGGCCGTCGATACACGTGCTCGTAAAGTTGCTGGCGACGGTGACGCTCGTATTCGTCGGTCTGTTCGTCTAGATATGAGGACGCTGACTCATCGGCAAACCATATATATGACCACGGGCATCGAGAGGCCCGCGAGTCATTCCATTAGAGGACTGTCTAGATGTACGTGATAGCATCGAAAGAGGACGTTGTCCGGATACCCCCGAACCTGCTGGGTGAGGACTTCCAGGAACTGTCAATCAGGCTCACCCAGGAGTCCTTCCAGAACAAGGTCGAGGGGGATGGGAGCTTCACAGTCCTCGTGAAGGACATCGAGCCCCAAGGCGGCGGGAGGATCATCCACGGTGACGGGGCCGTATACCAGAAGGTCAAGTTCGACGCCTTGATGTTCAGGCCGATGCTGCACGAGGTCGTCGAGGGCTCCATATGCGAGGTACTCAAGTTCGGCGCCTTCGTTAGGTTCGGCCCGTTGGACGGCCTGCTCCACATCAGCCAGATCATGGACGACAGGATAGATGTCGATGTCGAGGGTCGTAGGCTCGTGGGCAAGGACACAAAACGCGAGCTCAGGCTCGGAGACAGCGTCCGCGCCAGGATAGTCTCCCTCAGCATCAACGAGCGGAGCCCGAGGGAGAGCAAGATAGGCCTTACGATGCGCCAGCCAGGCCTCGGCAAGCTCGAGTGGCTCGAGGAAGATCGCAAGAAGCGGGAGGAGAAGGATAAGAGATGAAGATCGAGAGAGCCTGCAAGAAGTGCAGCTTTATTACTGAGGAGGATAAGTGCCCGCTCTGCGGAGGCGATTCCTCAAAGGAATGGCAGGGATATGTCGTGATCCTCGACCACACGAAGAGCGAGATCGCGAGGAGAATAGGCATACATGTCAACGGCAAGTTCGCCCTCAGAGTTCGATGAATCGTTCCCTCAGAAGGACCTCGAGCTACCGGAGAACCTGAGGGAGGAGCTCGCGAGGCCCATTGGAAAGCTGGTGTCCGCTTGGGCCCTCAGAAAACACATTGAAGGCAGCCCCAGGATCGTGTCGGTCGGGGATGTCGTCACCATCACTCTCCTTCAGATGAAGTTGGAGCCGGACGTCGCAGTATTCGACTACAAGACCCAGCGCTCTGAAGACTATAAGGCCAAGGAGCGCATCGGGAAGATGGGCGGGAAGCTCGTCAAGGTCGAGAACCCGCCCGGAAGGATCACGCGTGCTCTTTGGAAGGCGGTCAGGGACGCCGTGAACGGGAAGGAGAGGATCAAGATCGAGGTCTCTGGCGAAGAGGACCTCGCGGCGCTGGTCGCTATCGCGACTGCGCCAGAAGGAGTGCAAGTCATATATGGCCTACCGAAGAAGGGCCTTATGGTCGTCCGCGTCGATGCGGAGACTCGGGCCATGGCGACAGGCGCGATAAAACGAATGGCAAGGTGAAGCGATGGAGATCGAGATTGTCTCGAAGAAGGAGAACGAACTGCTGGACAGGACAGAGGTCACTTTCAAGGCGTCCCACCCGAAGGAGGGCACACCCCAGAGGGAGGCCGTCAGGGAGAAGCTCGCGTCGATGCTGAAGGCCGCCAAGGAGAGGGTCATCGTGGACTCGATGGATTCCGAGTTCGGCAAGATGGAGACGGTCGGCTACGCCAAGGTCTACAAGACCAAGGAGTCGGCAATGAAATTCGAGCGCGAGTATGTCCTGATCAGGAACAAGCTCAAGGAGAAGGCCAAGGTCGAGAAGAAGGCAGCCGCGCAGGCTCCCGCGAAGCTGAGGGCGGAGGCCGCCCCGGCGGCTCCCGCTGCCCCCGCAAAGGAGAAGTCAGAGAAGGCACCGGAGAAGCCCGCGGAGAAGAAGGCGTGATTCTGAGGTGAAGACACATGGCTGACAAGGAGAAGGCACCAAAGGTCAAGACCCCGAGGATAGCCAAGAAGGACTACTTCAAGCTCGAAGCCGGGAAGCTCGTCAGGACCAGGAAGCACTGTCCAAAGTGCGGGCCGGGCGTGTTCATGGCCGAGCACCCCAACAGGGTTTCGTGCGGCAGGTGCGGGTACACCGAGTTCAAGAAGAAGTAGCCGAATCATCCTGGCGCGATTCTGTGGCATGCCACCAGGTGCCCATTCCCTATGTCCACTAGCGGAGGTTCCTTCTCGCGGCAAAGCTTCTCAACGTACTGACATCTGGGGTTGAACCTGCACCCCCTCGGCGGATTGATCGGGCTCGGCACCTCGCCCTCGATGCCCTTCCGGTCCTTCCTCAGCTTGGGGTCCGGGATGGGGATGGACGCAATGAGCGCCTGGGTGTACGGATGCTGGGCGTTGTTGAGGAACTCGTTCGTCGGAGCTAGCTCGATCACCATGCCCAGGTACATGACCGCTATCCGGTCGCTCATGTGAGCGACGACCGAGAGGTCGTGCGATATGAAGAGGTAGGTGAGCCCGAACTTGCCCTGAAGCTTCTTGAGAAGGTTGAGGACCTGTGCCTGGACGGAGACGTCGAGGGCCGAGGTAG
>JAHIZT010000041.1 GCA_018814355.1 Candidatus Thermoplasmatota archaeon
CTTTCACGACGGGTACTTCCTTGATGGCAAGCAGTGCAAGGTTTCACAACCGTCAACCCAATGGGACCCCCGTCGAGAGGAGCTTCCAGTAGTGTCCCGATTGGTGTTCTCAGGATAGGAACCCCGATATCGCGATGCCTGCCGTTAGGAGCAGACCGCCAAACAGATGGATTTGAACGGTCATGGCCTGCGCAGGCAGCAGCGCGCTGACGTGATCTGGGTTGGCAAGAACTATCTTCGAGGCCTTGATAGCCAGCGGGATCGTGAGGAAGAACAGCAGGACAAGAGCTGGCAACACAGAGAAGAGGACCGCTATGGCAGCCCATCCATACGCCGCGCACAGTATGATCGGATATCCGACTGACGCTCTCTTCCTCCCGAGCCTCACGACCCAGTGGCGCTTCCCCACGCTCGCGTCTGCTTCCATGTCCGGGAACTGGTTGATGTAGAGAACCAGGGCGATGAGGAGGCCGATTGGTACCCCGGCAAGAAATGCGAGAACGCTGATGTCTCCAGTGAGCACGATAAATGTGCCGAGGACCACGAGAGGGCCGAACCCAAGACCTACCGCGATCTCGCCCACGCCGCGTCCAGCAAGGTTCACCTTTGGGGCGATGTACAAGAAGCCCATGAGCCCGCCGGCAATCCCGACGGGCAGGATCCACCAACTGATAGTCCATGCCAGGTAGAGGCCTATCGCGGCACCTATGCCAAAGCCGGTCAGGGCGGCCACAAAGACCTTCTTCGGATCGAGAATCCCGCTTATCAGGAAAGGAGTCCCACCGTTGAACTGCGTCCTCGCGCGGTTCATTGCGTCCCCCCCATTCTTGTAGTCGAAATAGTCGTTGATCATGTTGGTTCCTGCGTGCAGAGACACAGTCCCCGCCATCGTCACTAGGAGCAGGACGAGATCGAAAATCCCCCTCTCCCAGTACACGAGAGCGGCGCCGAAGAACACTGGCACTATGGCTGCCGTGAAGAAGGGAACTCTGAGTTCGAGCAGCCAGATCTTCACTCTCTTTCCAAACGAAGCAGGTTCCTCTGCCCCGGCCGAGGTGGCTCGTAGGTTCTGTCCGTCCATTTCAAATTCCCCGGTGAGAGTCAGAGCAGTCCTTGATGATCGAAACCGTGTCCTCCATACTCTGTATTTTCTTAAGCCTATCGGTAATTGCTGCCTTCGATGTGACGGGCAATGATCTGCATGATCGCCATGCAGCCCTTCTGTCCCTCCTTCTTCAGAGGACCGAGATGAATGTCCGCAGGTGTAGGGCCTGTGTCAGGGCCATCACATAGCTGTTTGCCAGCAGCCCGCAACACCCGCCCCTGAACTGCATGCTCGAGGAGTACCGCCTGCGGTTCGAGATCGAGTCGAGCTACAGGCTCATGTCGAAGAGCAAGATCCGCACATCCACGAAGGATCCGAAGCTGAGAGCCATGTATATGGCCACGAGCCTCCTGCTCGTGAACACGTGGGTCGGGGAGAAGTGGGACTGCCTGTCCACGAAGAGAAGAGGACCGGGAGGACGTGATGTCCACGCCGGCCTCCTTCCATATCCGAGGTTCCTGGCCATGCTCCAGTATGTGATCGAGAGAGAGTATGGATTCATACTGGCCATCGAGGTCCCGCAGAAGAAGAGAGCAGCTGGCTCACAGAGGAGGTGATTTACGAACTACTGAATCTAAGCAACACTATCTAGCTGGGCATCGTTGGATCTGTCGCTGTTCACTCGCCGTAGGTCTCATAGGTCAACGTGATCGGGCCGAGTTTCTGGCCGGACTCGAGCACGAGTTAGTTTGGTAGCTCCGCAAACGCGAACTGATTCGGCTTCACGATGCCAACTGAGGCTTCTTTCAAGGAAGATCACCTCCGAAGACGCCGTCATGCGGTAGCTCAATCACCCTTTGGCCGACTTTTCGAGAGCCTGGTCAATGTCTTCCAGTATGTCCTCAATGTTCTCCAGCCCCACTGACAGCCGGATGAAGTCCTCGGTCACTCCTGTCTCCAGCTGCTCCTCCGCCGTAAGCTGCGAGTGCGTCGTTGACGCTGGATGTATGACAAGGCTTTTCGCGTCAATTACGTTCGCGAGATGCGAGAACAGCTTCACCGAGCGGATGAAATTCTTTCCTGCTTCGAGTCCGCCTTTGATGCCGAAACCGACAAGCGCCCCATACTTTCCTTTGAGATATTTGGTGGCAAGCTTGTGGCTTGGATGCTCCTTTAATCCCGGATAATTGACCCAGGCGACCTTCGGATGATCTCTGAGGAACTTCGCCGTCTTGAGGGCATTCTCGGAATGCCTCTCCTGTCTGAGCGGCAGGGTCTCGAGGCCCTGCAGGAACTGGAAGGCGTTGAAGGGGCTCAGCGCAGGTCCCGCATCTCTCAGCCACTGCACCCGCGCCTTGATGATGTATGCGACATTTCCAAGGCCCGGGAAGTTGCCGAAAGTCTCCCAGAACTTCAGCCCGTGGTAGCTAGGATCCGGCTCGGTGAGTTCCGGGAATTTGCCATTGCTCCAATCGAATTTCCCTGAGTCGACTATCACACCCCCGATCGAGGTCCCGTGTCCCCCGATGACCTTCGTTGCCGAATTCAGGAGCACATCCGCGCCGTGATCGATTGGACGAGCGATTCCAACGGTCACCGTATTATCCACAACCAGCGGGATTCCGGCATTATGGGCGATCTTGGCTAGTCGCTCAAAGTCCGGAACATCCAGCTTGGGATTGCCGATAGTCTCCGCGAAGAGGGCTCTCGTCTTCTCCGTGATACCCTCCTCAAAAGCGCTCGGGTCCGTGGATTCGACGAACTTGACGCTCCTTCCGAGCTTCGGGAAGGTATAATGGAACAGCTGATATGTCCCGCCGTACAGGTTGTTCGCCGACAGCACCTCGTCGCCAACCTGCGTCAGGTTCAGCAGTCCAAAAGTCGTTGCTGCCTGTCCCGAAGATACCGCCAATGCGCCCGATCCTCCTTCGATCGCCGCGACTCTTCGCTCGAAGACGTCGGTGGTCGGATTCATGATCCGCGTGTAGATGTTGCCGAACTCCTTCAGCGCAAATAGATTGGCCGCATGTTCCGGACTCTTGAAGACATACGATGTCGTCAAGTAGATCGGCACGGCTCGCGCTCCCGTCGCTTTGTCCGCCGTCTCCTGGCCCTCATGCAAGCATATTGTTTCCAGTTTTTTCTCGCTCATTCTTCTTCACCTCTCTTTTTGAATCTGATAGATTCGTCCAAAAACCCATTTTTCGGCGTCGCATATATCGGTCCGAGCCGGCGCAGTCGGATATGGTTGTCGCGCAGGCTCGCTGGTTGTAAGAATCTCTTCCCGCCCGACGATTAATCTAGTGTTCACCCTTGTCGGAACTGGAAAACATGCTTCTCGACTGTTCTGCGAGCTTCTTTCCGTTTCACT
Organism: Candidatus Thermoplasmatota archaeon; assembly: GCA_018814355.1. Classification (NCBI taxonomy): domain Archaea; kingdom Methanobacteriati; phylum Thermoplasmatota; species Thermoplasmatota archaeon. The sequence goes on from JAHIZT010000041.1 coordinate 3,417, forward strand.
TTCTAGATTAACCCTCTTCCAGCGCCTGATATGACGCCCTTGTATAACGGCGTAATAAATATATAGGATATAAATCTTACGGTCAGGCATGAAATCTCAGTGCGAAATCATGGCGACTCAGGTGATTCCTCGAGCGAGGGCTGAGATTGCCAGGAGACTGGCTACGAAATATGGAATGAAACAGACCGAAATCGCGGCAAGACTGGACATCACTCAGGCGGCGGTGAGCTTGTATCTCACGGAATTGAGAGCCACGAACCAGAGATTGATGGCAGAGTTCCCGGGGATTCTCGCCATCGCTGATGATCTGGCAGATGACCTCTATCATGGAGAGAAGGGATCTGAGGAATTGTTGTTTCGCGATATTTGGTCCATTATCGCACACAAGATCGGGATTTGCCCATCGGCATCCAACTGGACAGGGGGCTATGGCTCCGCAGAGACGGACGGGCATGTTGAGCGCGGCCGTTCAGACGGATGCACGAACGAATACGCGATCGAATATTCGATCTGAAGTAATCAGCCAAGGCATCGATTGATTATACGGGGTCGAACTATGAATGAAGAGGTCTGCCGCAGCATTCTGGAGACGATTGGAGGGACTCCGCTAGTCAAGCTAGGGAGAATCAAGGGGACGATCAAAAGCGAGCTGATGGCCAAATTGGAGTGCATGAATCCCGGAGGGAGTGTGAAGGACCGAATTGGAATCGCAATGATCGAAGCGGCCGAATCGGAAGGGCTTCTTCGTCCGGGCGGAACGATCGTGGAGGCTACCCACTCCTGGTTCCACTCGCGGAACATCAACGGCTGCGCACGGGCCTCATTATACTTCTACAACGACGCCGCCGACGTTGACGCATTTGCGAGCGCGATCCGAGATATCGTATCAGAACGAGAGGTGAGCTGAAGCTGTGGGAGAGTGATATGAATGGCGAGAATATTCGAGGACAACTCTAGAACGATTGGGAACACCCCGCTGGTCAGGCTGAACAGAGTGACCGACGGCGCAAAAGCGACTGTGATAGGAAAGCTCGAGTCCAGGAACCCGCTGGGCAGTGTCAAGGACAGGATAGGGTTGAGCATGATAGAGGCGGCTGAGAAGGCAGGGGCGATAAAGAAGGACACAATCCTTCTCGAGCCAACTTCGGGCAACACGGGCATTTCGCTTGCGTTCATCGCTGCGGCCCGGGGCTATCCGCTCGTGCTGACGATGCCCGAGACAATGAGTATCGAGCGGAGGAAGCTGCTCAAGGCCTTTGGAGCCGCGGTCATACTGACGCCCGGCGCCGAGGGAATGAAGGGCGCTGTGAGAAAAGCCGAGGAGCTCGTGGCAAGTGACCGGAGATACCTCCTTCTGCAGCAGTTCAACAACCCCGCAAATCCCCAAATCCATAGGGTCACGACGGCGGAGGAGATCTGGGACGAGACTGACGGGAAGGTCGACATTCTTGTCTCCGGCGTAGGTACAGGCGGCACCATAACCGGTGTTGCCGAGGTGATAAAGAAGCGGAAGCCGTCCTTCCGCGCGATAGCGGTTGAGCCTGCGAAGTCCCCTGTGTTGTCAGGCGGGCAACCCGGACCCCACAAGATACAGGGCATCGGTGCTGGGTTCGTGCCGAAGGTTCTGAACGTGAACATGATCGACGAGATTGTCCAAGTCGATGATGACGACGCAATCAACTTCACTAGGAGACTCATAAAGGAGGAGGGTATTTTGGCCGGGATCTCATCAGGCGCTGCTGCCTGGGCGGCAGTGCAGGTCGCCAGGCGGCCGGAGTCCGAGGGGAAGCTGATTGTAGTCATCCTGCCGGATACCGGGGAGCGCTACCTTAGCACGGTCCTCTTTGATGAGCCGACGACGACGTCGCCGGAGGTGTTCTAGATGCTGGAGAGGCTGAAATCTAGGAATGCGCTGTGGGCCTTGACAGCAGTGATCGTGACGCTGATCGTTCTTTCTGCAGGCCTGGCGTATGTGCTCCTCAAGAAGGACGAACAGGAGGTCCTGACGCTGAAGGTGGGCTATCTCCCGATAACGCATGCGCTGCTTCCGCTTGTCGCAACTGACCGCGGGCAGTTCACGGAGCTTCGCGTCGAGATGGTCAAGTTCTCGTCCTGGCCAGAGCTTGCTGAGGCTCTTCAGTCAGGAGCGATTGATGCTGGAGGCTCGATTCTCAATACGCTTGCCATGAAACTCGTCGAGAAAGGCGTACCGCTCAGATCAGTGCTGATGGCGGTAAGGGACGGGAGCGTATTGGTCACAGAGCCATCGATCGATTCGGCCGAGGAGCTAGTGGGCAAGACTATTGCGATACCCTCGCGATTTTCACCGCACTACATCCTGCTCGTGAACTACCTGGAGGACCACAACATCAGCATAGATCAAGTCACGACCGTGGAGATGGCCCCTCCGGACATGGTCTCCGCGCTCGCCGCGGGGAGCATCGACGCGTACATAGTGGCGGAGCCGTTCGGCGCAAAGGCCGAGCTGATGGGCATAGGCAGAGTGCTTGTTCTCTCGAAGGACATCGAGATAGCCAACTCGACTAGCAACGAGTGCGTCATCGCCATCAGGACGGAATTCATTGATGCACATCCTGCCGCTGTGCAGGATTTCGTTCTACAGCTCATAATTGCGGGAATTTACGTGACCGAGAACCCGGAAGAAGCTGCCGCGATTGCCACCAAGTACATAGGCCAGAATGAGACGACCATCATGCGCGCTCTGGCGGAACCACCAGGCAGGTCAGGGTACCTGGACCTGTACCCGCGCGAGTCGGAGTATGCGGCGTTCCAGACTGAGATGGTCAGATTCGATCTCATACAGACGCCGATAAATATCGAGGAGTTCGTGGATGAGAGCTTCGCTGCTGAGGCATACAGATCTCTGGGAGTGGAGTATACCTGAGGAGCCCACTGGCCGTCTTATCGTCTCTTCTTGTTGTGGGACTGTTCATACTTGCATGGTGGGTGTTCACACTGGTCACCTCCATTCCTCCAGAGTTCATGCCCACACCCGTCGATGCGTTGTTTGGGATCAAAGAGCTCGCAACAGAGCGCAGTCTTGCGAGCCATATTGCAGCAAGCCTCGCCAGGGTGTTCGCAGGATTCGGGCTCGCTCTCTCTGTTGGCGTGCCTCTCGGGCTTTTCCTTGGCCTCCATCCCAGGGTTGGCAAGGCAATCGATCCACTGATACAGCTGCTGCGCCCCGTTTCGCCGATTGCGTGGATCCCCCTTGCAATACTATGGTTTGGAATTGGCAGTATTCCCGCGGTGTTTATCATTTTCCTCACGACCGTGTTCCCCATCATTGTCTCGTCAGCAGCTGCGGTCCTGCAGACGAACCCGCTGCTAGTCCGGATGGCCTCCAACTTCGAAACGTCGAAACGAGACATGCTCTTGAAGGTGATCTTTCCCAGCTCGTTCCCCCAGATAATCGTGAGCGCAAGGATCTCCTTGGGGATAGCATGGGTGATTATCGTCGCGGCCGAAATGGTCGGCATGCAGTCAGGGCTGGGTTTCCTTGTGCTTGACTCGCGCAATTTCCTCAGAACGGACCTCGTGGTGTCGACCATGGTCGTGATCGGTGCGATAGGGTTCGTCCTCGACCGCTCAGTCAAGCTAGTGGAGAAAAGCGTTCGGAGGCGCTGGGGGCTTGAGGAGATTAGCGAAGGGAGGGCGACGAGCTGATGGTTGGCGAGATCTCAGTGTCAGGGGTGTCGAAGGTCTTCCGAAAGCGAGGAAGGGACCACGCTGTGCTCCACGACATCAACCTCGATGTCGAGAAGGGCGAGATAGTCTCGATCGTGGGGCCGAGCGGATGTGGAAAGTCCACCCTGCTCTCTCTTCTCGGCGGATTCGATCTACCTAGCGCAGGGACCATTCTGATAGATGGCATGCCCGTAAGGAAGCCGAGCACACGCGCAGTCATGGTCTTCCAGGAATTCGGACTCCTCCCGTGGAGGAACGTGTTCGGAAACGTCGAGTTCGGTCTGGAGGTAGCTGGGGTGCTGCCAGAGAAGCGGCACGCTATTTCCAAGAAATACATAGACCTCGTTGGACTGGCAGGTTCGGAAGAGAAGAATCCACACGAACTCTCGGGCGGGATGAAGCAAAGGGTGGGAATAGCGCGTGCGCTTGCTGTGGATCCAAGGATCCTGCTGATGGACGAGCCCTTCAACGCGCTCGACATGATCGCAAGGATGAGGCTTCAAAAGGAACTCATACGACTCTGGTCGCTGAGCGGAAAGACGATAGTGTTCGTCACCCACGACATAGACGAGGCGGTGTTTCTCGGGACAAGGGTTGTCACACTCGGCGGCAACCCAAGCACAATCACATCGGTCACTAGAATCGGGCTAAGTCATCCGAGGAAGAGAACTTCTCCCGAGTTCCACGCGCTCAAAGGAAAGATCATGTCTGACCTCGGATTGGAGGTTGTGGAACAGATCGAGTACGCGATATGATGAGACTGATGGAAACATGAAATACAAGTATCCGAAACTGAACGCCGAGATGCCATCGAAGGACGAGACGAAGGAGCTGATGGCAAATCAGTTTGTCCGGGGCATCCTCGAGGATCTGGAGGCGAATAGCATCGAGACCGCGTTTGATAGGCACGAGAGTCAGCAACCCCAGTGTCTGTTCGGCCTCAGGGGGCTGTGTTGCCAGCGCTGCCTCTGGGGGCCCTGTCGGATAGTGCCCAATGACCCTCGCAAGTCCCGAGGGATATGCGGTGCCACCCTGGAACTCGTTGTCATGGGCAATCTTCTCAGATCGTTGGCTGCGGGCTGTGCTGCCCACACACAGCATGCGCTCGAGTCGACTCATCTTCTAGCAGCCGCTGCTCGAAGCCGCACGCTCCCTCTTATTGGCGAGGAGTCCCTAGCCGAGGTTGCGGATCGGCTGGGCATATCCAGGTGTGAGAAATCCACCAGGGAGCTCGCACGCGAGATCGCAGATGTCTTTCTCGAGGACATCATTCGAACATCGTCTGGAAGCACGCTTCGTGTGATCGAGGCATTCGCTCCGAGGGATAGGCTGGCGGTCTGGAATGATCTCGGGATCCTTCCAAGGGGCACATACTACGAGATAGTGGAATCGCTCCATCGCACCACCTTAGGAGGGTGCACCGATTGGCGTGAGCTTGCGCTTCAGGACCTCAGAACGGCTCTTGCCTACAGCTGGAGCGCTCTCTTCGCTTCCTCTCTTGCGACGGAAATTGTGTTCGGTGCTCCCAAGGTTTCGGAAGTTTCCATTGGATGTCAGATCCTTGGAGAGGAGCATGTCAACATCGCGATCCATGGCCATTCACCCATACTGGCAGAGTATGTGGTCTCGAGAAGCAGGGATGCGGAGTCGGTGAGGGCAGCTCGCGTAGCTGGAGCCAAAGGAATAACCGTCGTCGGATTGTGCTGCAGCGGCCTCGAGCTCCTGGCCAGGAGGGGAGTTCCGACTTTGGGGAACATCCTGGGACAGGAGATCGTGATTGGCTCGGGCCTTGTCGATCTTCTTGTAGCTGACATACAGTGTGTGATCCCAGGTCTTTCCCAAATTGCGAAGTGCTTCGATACCACGATTGTGACGACAAGCGAGTCAGACAGGATCCCGGATGCAGTTCACATACCCGTGGATTTCGACACTGTTGAGCGCGACGCCGCTCGCATTGTTGATTTGGCAATAGAAGCGCACCGCAGGCGGAGACCGAGGACAAGGGCCAATCGGCTTCGGACAACTGGAGTCAAGGCCAAGGTTGGCTACGACCACAGAACGATCTTGTCTGTTCTTGGCGGCGCCCGGGGGGCTGTTGACCTCCTCCGTGGAGGTCAGGTGAAAGGCATCGTGACAGTTGTTGGCTGCAACAACCCCAAGGTGCCGTACGAGCGGTCTCAGGTGACGATAGCGAAGGAGCTCATCAAAGACAACATCATGGTCACTACCTCTGGCTGCTGCGCGCATGCGTTACTTACCTCAGGTCTCTGCTCTCCTGAGAGCTGGACCTTGGCGGGCGAATCCCTCGGTCCACTTTGCAAGGAGCGAGGCTTTCCACCCGTTCTGAACGTGGGCGCGTGCGTGGACAATGTCCGGACGATACGCCTGTTCGCGGAGCTGGCTGACGCGGCCAGCTTGCCTATGGACAAAATGCCGTTCATGTTCTCTGGCCCCGAGCCAGGCAGCGAGAAGGCCATCGGTCAAGCGCTCTCGTTCCTCTTGCTCGGGGTAAACGTTCATAGCGGATTTCCAGCCGGCGTGCCTGTCCCGGTCCCGAAGCGCATGGAGGGTTCGGAACATATCGATGACTATGAACGAGGAGGGAATCAGCTTGTGGACTTCTTCGTAGACCAGGCACATGACCTTCTCGGGGCAAGGTTGCTCGTGGAGCCTTACCCGGACCTTGCGGCGAAGCTGATCCAGATGACAATCAGGAGGAAGAGGCTGCAGCTTGAGAAGGAATTCGGTTGGAAAGTGTAACCTCGTATTCTTGGTGCTAGAATGCATCCCTTTCCTCTCTTTGTCGGTGGTGAAGGATTGCAGATCGTCGTGGTTCTTTCCGGCAGGACCCATCTTTGCTGAACTGCCGCCTCTTTAGCAACAAGGTCGGGCTCGACCGGGACCGGTATCGCCATCTTCTCCAAGATCATTCGCTGTTTCTTGGTGATCTCGGTCAGCCTCCAGGTCGGTCGAACCTGGATCGCCCGCAACTTCGAAATCTCGAGCAGGATGTCTTCGCCCGACCTTTGACACCTCGGTCATGAAATGAGACGCGATTCTCGTCTCTGAGCAGGAGAGAAACGCGGAGGTAAACGAACTCGACCGTGGGATGGTCATCATGACGAACGAGTCAATGAGATGCGCCTCCTCCATCTCAGGAGCTACGAGTATCATCAAGTACTAGCTGAACACGCTCATGCAAGGCATGGTGCTTCACGTCGGCCACTGGATGCAGTTCGAACCCGCGCAGGTCGAGTCGGTCGATGCAGGCGGCGATTGACGAAACCCCGAGGTCAGGTTGAAGTTTCAGAAGGATCTCGTCTATCACCCAGGAGCGAAGGCCGTCATCACTCACCTCGAAGGGGGCAAGCTTCGCATCCCAGGGGCGCTCGAGTTGCGGCTGATGGAGCCGGAGCACAGGGTCTTGGCCGCGGGCGAATCATGCAGCCACGAAAACCGCTATTCAATGCCTTTGAGGCGCAGAGCATCGTGCAGCAAGGAATTGCCGTCACACTTGTAGCAGTGGTTCTCCGTTCCTGACGGTACTTTGGCTTCGTGCACGATTTCCGACGCTTCCAGAATTGTCTCGACATACCATTTGCTTGTTGGAGCCCTGTGCCCCTCTAGCTTTGATCCCGGATTCGGGGACCACACAAAGGGAACGACATTCGCGCCAAGGCTAGTTATCTCCCTCACTCCCTCTAGGAATGTTTTCTTCGGTTCGAGCCCCATGACAAACACGCCATACACGTTTCCTTCTCCAAAGACTTCGACGGCGAGCTTTATTGAGTCGAGGAACTTGTCATGACTGACGTCCTTGGCCTTGCCCGGACAGATTGCCTGGTACAGCTTCTCGTCCCAGATCTCCATGCTGAAACCCAATGCATCTATCCCGGCGTTGTAGTATCCGTTGATCTCCTCCAGTCCTCTCGCCGGCGATGGTAAGATGGTTCCCGGGATGCGGTCAAAACCCGTATGCATCCTGATGGATTCCAGAATCTCCGTGATGAGCTCGATCTCCTTCTGGTGGCTGAAGCATCCTCCCGTGAGCAGGACATGCTTCACCTGTCCTTCGGAGAACGCGGCCTTGGCGACCTCGCCAATGTCATTGATGTCCTTCTTTCTCAGGGAGCCATAGGTCTCAGTGGCTGAGACGAGATTGCAGAACAGGCACTCCTCTCTCTTGCTGAAGTGGCTGCAGTAGTTCTGATAGCAGAAGAACAGGCAGTCCTCTCCTCCGATCTGCCCGACTTGTACCATTCTTTGGCCGCTGCTCGTCGTTCTGATGTAGTATTCCGGCCTCGGTATCCATCTGACCTTGCAAAGTTCTTCGTCCCTGCTGGACAGGACCAGGTCATCCCCGTTCTTGCAGACACGGTATGGCGAACTGCTATTCATCCTGAACTGGAC
>JAHIZT010000042.1 GCA_018814355.1 Candidatus Thermoplasmatota archaeon
TGACAGAGACGATCTTGCCGTCCAAGCGCTCGACCTTGGCATTCACTCCCTGAGCTGACTGATCGCGGTCAAAGGTCCTTCATCATTACGGCGGGGAAGCAGCTTTTCTGGTATTGGCGGCAGACAAGGCAATTGTCCAATACTGGCCCAATGCCATCATCCACGACGCTCCGTCTGAAACCTATCTTCTCGAAGAACTCCGGTGCTCGGGCCAAGGCCCACAGTCTGTTAGCCCCTCGCTTCTTTGCCTCTTTCGCTATCATGCTAACAAGCCCATCGCCCAGCCCCTTCCCTCTCATGCGCTCAGCGACGGCAAGCCAATCCACTAGGTATCTTCCCCCATCCCTATTGAGCGAGGCGCAGCCAACCAGATCGTCGAATAGATAGTAGCCGAACGCTGCGACAGTTCGTTGGAATGTCCCGTCTTCGAGGCCGGAAGCGAGCGCCAGCCGACGGATGGCCTCGTAGTCGTTCGTGGGCCTAAGTTCGAGCCCGTTCTGAGGCGATTCCGTCATGGCACTGGGTGAGGTTAGAGTGTGGACTTATGCCTTTCGCAAGTCGGCCGAGGGCCCGTCGAGTGATACGCTCAGTGAAATGGCGTCGTTCGCGCTCTTCGATTCGGCGCTCCGGGGAAGTACCTTGGGAAACGACACCTCGAAACATGCGCCCTGAGCGAAGTCACCAGGGACTCTGTCTTTGACTGTTATGATCCCGCTGTAGCGTTCGACGAGGAGCGCGACGATTGAAAGCCCCAGGCCGGTCCCAGCTATCCCATCAGGGCGCTTCGCGAACCTGGCAAAGATCTTGTCTTTGTTCGAGTCCGGGATCCCCCTCCCTCTATCCTCGACCCTGACCGTGCATGCGCTGTACCCCTCGATGAGTGTCACATCTATCTCTGCAGAGTCCCCTGATGAATACCTCACCGCGTTGTTCAGAAGATTCGAGAAGAGATCGAATATCAGTTCATCTGCCAGGATTGGGCTGACGGCCGTTGGGCAATCAAGGTTCACATGGACGTTCTTCTCCGGGAACTGACGCCTGACCGATGCGCAGCATTCGGTGAGTACATTTCTGAGGAAGTATCTCTCTCGCGGCAGGGATTCTGATGCTCTCACCGCGGAGAACTTCCTGACATTGTTGACGAGGTTCTTCATTGAGATGGCTACGGCCAGGGAATTGTCCAGATACTCGACGTCCTTCCTGTTGAGCGTATTTGCCTCTTTCATCGTTCCGAGGTAGTACGAGAGTGGTGAGACCATGTTCCCGATGTCGTGGACGATCAGGTCGAGATAGGCTTGGGAATCGGTCATCGCATTCACTGCCTCCTCGTAGGTCTTTGAATTCTCAATCGCGATTGCAGCGAGGTCTGAGAGGATTTGAATTCTGTCGATTGCCTCCTTGGACGGCACCTTCCTATGCAGAGGTTCGTCGATCTCAATCCAACCTATCCAGTTGCCGATCCTGTCAGTCATGACGAAATCGATGAAGTCCAGCTCGTGCCAGTCTGATGACGACTCCCTCTTCACATCCACAAGGTCCGAGTTCATTATGTAATCCGCGTCGTCACCATAGGCGATGACTTGGTCCTCAGCTCTGACGTAGTAGCAACCCCGGCCGATCTTGAACTCCGGTGAGAGATCGTTCTTCATGCGCTCAAGAGTGTACGCGTGTCTCTTGATCACAACCTCCTTATCCGGAGGATAGCCGTGCAAGGCCCTCGGACAGAACATTCCCGTCTTCTCGTCGATGACACCAAGACTTACGAGCTTGATGCCGAAGGCATCAGATATCGTGTCGACGACCTTCTGCAACAGCACATCGAGCGGTTCGACCCGGAGTATTAGCCGAAGGATGTCCAAGACATCCTCAACTGGCAGAGTCTTGCCGTTCGTCAATCGATCTTCCGAGGCCTCGCTAGTCTGGACTGCCTCGCGCATCCCCATCCCTCATCTTCTCATCCCGAAGGTTCGTATTCACAATGTATTATAAAAACATGTCGGACAGATGCCAGTCAATTTGTCATGTAGCAGCCCTAGGAGGAAATCTTATAAGTCGAATGCGTTATGCCCATTCGAGCATGTCGATTGATCTAATCCCAAAGCCAACTTTCGAGCCGACGGTCAAGGATCCATACGGTCGCGAGGTAAGGAGCCTGAGGCTCTCTGTGACTCAACAGTGTGACCTAGCGTGCTCTCATTGTCATAGAGAGGGCCAATCTGAGTCGATCGTCGAGATGACCCCGGATGAGATGGAGAAGCTCGTGAGGATTGCTGTATCCTTGGGGGTCAGAAAGATAAAGCTCACCGGGGGTGAACCCTTGCTTAGAGATGACATCTTGGAGATCGTCTCAAGAATGTCGCCGCTGGTCACCGAGGTCTCTCTGACCACGAACGGGTCCCGACTCTCACGCCTGGCTAATCCCCTCAAACTGGCTGGACTGCGAAGAGTGAATGTGAGCCTCCACACCCTCGATCCTGACTTGTACGCCAGCATCTGTGGGATGGATCTGTCCGGGCTGGTTGTCGATGGGATATCTGCAGCCGTTCGCGCAGGCCTGAATCCAGTCAAGGTCAACATGGTGGTGCTCAAGGACACAAATGAGAGCCACATCAGACCGATGATTGACTTCTGTGCCAGGTCAGGGGCCGTGCTTCAACTGATCGAATTCGAGGCGGATAGGGAGAGCTCGAACGGATGTCAGTTCGCGAAGCGCTACTACTCCCTGAAGTCGACTGAAGAGATGCTTGCCCGGCAATCTCTCGAAACTTCGATCAACGAACTGCACAGACGCAAGAGGTATCGGATTCCCGCCAATGGGGGAACGGTGGTAGTCGAGGTTGTGAGACCGATGCACAACACCGAGTTCTGCTCCAACTGCAGTCGAATAAGGATGTCGAGCGATGGTCGACTGAAGCCGTGCCTCCTAGATTCAGACGGAGAGGTGGATGTTCTGACTCCCATGAGGAATGGAATGTCGAACCATCAATTGCGCGGGCTCTTCTTGAAGGCGATAGAGAACAGGAAACCTTATTGGAGTTGATCTAGACATGGATGTCCAAGTGAAGGTCACGAGCAGGCAGGTCATTGTTGAGAGGGTATTGCGGTGGGTGTCCTCTGGATCAGCGGGCGGAACCGTTTCCTTCATCGGTACAGTGCGAAACAAATCAGACGGAATGAAGGTGACTCGAATGGAGCTCGAGGCGGCAACGGACCTAGCCGAGGCGGACCTGAAGAGGATCGCCAAAGAGTCAGCCAAGAGGTTCGACTTGGTCAAAGTAGCCGTCCATCACAGGATAGGTAGGCTGAAGGTCGGGGATGTCATAGTCGTGATAGCCGTCAGCGCGCCCCACAGGGTGGACGCTTTCAATGCCTGCAGGTTCGTCATAGATGAGCTGAAGAAGACGACCCCAATATGGAAGAAAGAGTTCAGCGGCTCAAGGCGCAGATGGGTAGAGGGAGGAGTCTGAGAGCATGGCTAGGATGGTGGACATCGGTGACAAGGATGTGGTCAAGAGGACCGCGGCAGCTGAAGGGCATATCGTGTTGAAGACATCGACCCTGGAAGCTATCAGGGCAATGAGGATCAACAAAGGGGACGTCTTGTCCCTGTCCAAGCTGGCAGGCATACAGGCGGCGAAGGCAACCGCAGTGATACTCCCTCTCTGTCATCAGATACCTCTGACATCAGTGGAGGTTGACATGGACTTGGAGGATGAGGGACTCGTCTGCAGGTGTACAGTGTCAGCGTTCTACAGAACGGGCGTCGAGATGGAGGCACTAGTGGGTGCGACCGTCGCGCTCTTGAACGTTTGGGACATGGTGAAGTATCTCGAGAAGAACAAGGATGGACAGTACCCTGCGACCAGGATCTCCGATGTTAAGGTAATCAGAAAGGCGAAAGGAGGTGGAAAGCGTGGGCGCAGATGATCACAGGAGCAAGGCACCGAAGAGCGTGAAGGTGGCAATCATCACGGTGAGCGATACGAGGTCGGAGAAGGATGATCTCTCAGGGAA
>JAHIZT010000043.1 GCA_018814355.1 Candidatus Thermoplasmatota archaeon
TGTGGCCATGAAATCAGCGCCGGCGTTCTTCGCAGCTGCGAACGCTTCCCAGGGCGTACCTTGTCCATCGGAGTATCCAGTGTGTGCGTGAAGATCTCCGAAGTATAGGTTGTAGGCCGTCGTCTTCTCTCTGCTTCCTGCAGAACTGGCGTTCTGGCAGGAGAATGGCACAATCATCACTGCGACCGCCACTACGAATAGCACGGCCTGCATCATCCGCTTGAACATGTTGTCCTCTCCCCCTGGATCAAAGGCTACTGGCGTACTGTAGGGTGGAGGATAAATTTAATAACTTCCTGGCTTCTGACGCAAGACAAGGCGCGTGACCTCTTATCCAGTAGTTATCGAGAATTAGCCCGTCTACCATCTTCTGAGGAGAAATGAAAGAGGTTAGTGAGGGCTATGAACCCCCTCATTTTCGATACCTTCTCGAGATGCCACTCCTGAATGCCGGTGTACCTTTCTCAGTCGAGCAAGTCGAAAAAGCGTGCCAAAACCCCCTTAGGTACATTTATCTATTTTAATAAAAATAGCATGATTTTATGTTTCGCCCCTCGACGATTGAGAAAAGCACTTAGGGAAGGAGAGGTGATTGGGCCTGAGGAGTTAGAGAAGATGGAAAAGACCAAGGTGAATACGCCAAGCGGACCAGCGGATGCGACGGAATTGGAATTCAAGGTCAAGAGCGAACCTTGGACTACATTGGAGCTGGAAGATGGGACGACACTGCATATCAAGATCAGCATTGGGAAAGTCTTCCGGTTGGAGCAGTACGACCAGATGACTGGAGAACCCGCATACGTGTTCAGGTCCAATAACATAGTCCGGTCCCAGGTGCCTGCCAAGCTCAAAAAATTCCAGTCCTATCCGAAAGCGACGAACGAAGATGTCGCGTAGCGATAGCGGAAGCCACGACTTCGTTATGGTCTGGGCCTACTGGATGCGAGCTGACACGTGGATCCGAGCGACACACATAGCAGCTTGCTCGAGCGAGGCGACGCGTCTCGAGTAGGGCTTAGTAGATGAGTGCCGAACTATCGCTGATCCAAAATCTTGATCAGATGCCATCCGAACTGCGTCCTCACAGGACCTACGGTCGAACCTTTCTGACCATTGAAAGCGGCCTCTTCGAACTCCCGGACCATCTGTCCTCTGCCGAACCACCCGAGGTCGCCTCCTTTCTTGCCTGACGGACAATCCGAGAACCTCTTCGCCAGCTCAACGAAGTTCTCGCCCGAGTTGACCTTCGTGAGCAGTTCCTTTGCCTTGTCCTCGCCCTTCACAAGGATGTGCGCTGCATGGACTTGCTTTGCCATGGCCAAGCGTAACGAATCGATAGATATGAATCTTGCCGATGGTCTTTGAGGAATACAAGCGGTCGCCGTTGTCGCGCTCGACGAATCTAAAAGCCCAATTACATCCTTGGCGTTGTGGCGTGTCATGGACGAGTGGACCTACCTAGCCTTCTTCGCGGGAGCGCTGACATCGACTGGTTATCTGCCTCAGATCATCAAAGGCTTCAGGACCAAGAGGCTCGAGGACGTCTCATTGCTCATGCCAGCAGTGCTTGGCATCGGCATGTTCCTCTGGCTCGTGTACGGATTGGCCAGAGAAGATCCTGCCATAATCGCGGCAAACGTCGTAGGCTCTTCATTCACCGCGATCCTGGTTCTGATGAAAGTGCGATATGACGCATCGAGTTCGCGGAAATGACCGTCAAAGCCTGCTCATACGCTTCTCGTCTCGGATGTCGATGCAGTCCTCACGGCCCGTGTCTCGCTCGGGATTTGCGAAGAAGTAGAGGAATAGCGCAATTCCGGGTGAGAACACAGCAGCCAGCATCCATTGCAGGGTAGAGCCGCTCACCTGGAATCCATCCTCCGAGCAAGCAACGACCAGCAAGAGACCGACTATGAACATGATCATGAGAACGACGAAGATGGCACTCAGAATCGCCGAAGCATCTGGGCCTAAGGATTGGGTGAAGAAGATCGCGAGAGTGACAACGACGCCCAGAAATGACACCATGCTGACTAGAACGCCACACGCCATGCCTCTGTCCGTTTATACCACCTGAATGTTTACGAGCGTCTTGGCGTTATCTATGCTCTTCCTCGAGATACCAGCCGCCAGAGACGGTCGAGGCCCTCCGGCGAAATCACGCCCTGGATTCGGCCGATCTCGGTGCCTCCAACAAACGCAGCCACAGTTGGAATCTCATCTATGTTCCAATCCTTCCATTCAGGATCTCCGCGCATGATCTCCACCATGAATATGGGTCCAGCCCTGCTATCTGTCCAGGACTCCCAGGTGGGCTTGGACTCCCTGCAGTCGATGCACCAGTTACCGAAGAAAAGAACCAGAGCAGCCTCGCGCTCCTCTCTCACGATTCTAGCGAGCTTGTTGGATTTGATCTCCTTCGCCAATTGAACTACCTGAGCACCAAATGATAGGAAGGATAGTTGAAGCTTAGCCCTGCAAGGCAATCTGTAGACATACGCACATTCGGCCTCCAAGCTGAATATCGAGTGAGTCGATTCAAGGACGACTAGTCCTCACGGGCTGGCGCCGTGAGATCCCACTCCCCTGCCTCCTTAGGCGGGCTCGGTTGCCGCGGCTTCTTCCTTGTTATGTAGACCTCGAACGCAAGTATGACTGCCACAGCCAATAACGCCAGGGCCGGAGCGAGCCATACAATCAGAGCATCCCGCACGGGGTCGATTCTCTCCTGTAGATAGTATCCTGAAGTGTCTGGTGATTTTGGCAAGATATGGTCGTATTGTGTTGCCATGCCGATGACGAGCAGGAACACCGCTCCCATTGCAAGGAGCCACGTGCAAGATAGAAGCACTACTATCCGTGTGTTCTCATCGGGAGAAAGGAGGTCTCTCGCCTTCCAAGAAAGCCCGTAGTACACGAACCCGTGGTCCTCGTATCTCTTGACGAGGCCGCCCTCCTCCATCTTCTTCAGGTGCCTGAAGACCGCCGCCTTGTCTATGTTGAGTGACTCGGCAAGCTGCGACACGGTCCTCCGCATCGGCTGTAGCGATTTCAGTATGTCCAGCCTCGTGTCAGAGGCTAGCGCGAACAACGCTTTCTTGTCAAGCTCTACTCGCATCCTCGGGTCGCCTAGATGGAATAGGTGCTCCTGGAACATTAAGCTCCCCTTAGTAGGACGGGGTGGTGCTGCGGGTCATCCTCAGAGTAGACCAACGAGTTCTCCTCCTGCAGGTCGGAGAGCCTATTGACCTTCAGCATCGAATATGATATCGTATACAGATGGTCCTCAATGTAGAGCGACCTTTGGACCTCCGCATCCCTCCAAACGCTTGTGGCTTGGTGCTGTATCACACCTCTGAATGATATACCGCCGGTCAGCGAGATGTCGAAGACGTACGCACCACCAGTGTAGGTGGAGTAACCTGACGCATAATCGTAGCTAGTCACAGGGATGACTAGCAGCTGCTTCTGGAGGTCGAACAGGACTGCCTTGTGGTCTGAAAGGGCAGCGGACCACGAGTACGATTCGGTTAGGCACTTACTTTGTTCAGTCGGATTGGCCGGGTCCGAGACGTTGTACAGCGCTATCTTAAGTCTGCCTGATTCCGACCCGATGCCGAGCACATGGTCCCGATCCACAGGATGCAGATAGGACGAGAAGCCAGGCATGGACAACTCTCCGACCACCCTCGGTGCTGTCGCGGTCGAAAGGTCGATCACGAACAGCGGGTCCACCTGTCTGAATGTGATCAGATAGAGGGTGTCTCCGACGAACCTAGCGGCGTAGATGTCTTCGGATGGCGCGAGCCCTTCCAGCGCCCCTACTGTCCTGAGCTCATCGTCGAGGATGTACACGTTGTTCATGGTGACGTTCCCGGAATTAGTCGTGGCGACTCTCAAGTACGGTGCTTCCTCACCCATCGAGAACTGATTCAACAGCCAACCGCTGACGTCTCCTCTTGCTGAGGCCGACATTCTGAGTCCGTCGACCGTCACCTTATAGATTGAGGTGGTTGTCGTGCTCCGCCATTGAGCTACAGATCCTGACGGCGAAGTGGGCGACTCCATATCCCACTTTTGGAAGGTGAGATAGAGCGCGCTCTGGGACATGTAGATCATGGACGATGACCCGGCGACTATCGAAATGTAATAGAAGCCACCCGTCGTCAATCGAACGGAGAGCATGTTCAAGAACGAGTTCGCGTCCTTCGTGTCCGGGTCATATCCAATCCTTACCGGGTCGAAGCTGTTCTCCGAGCCGCCGACCCAGTACTTGGGCAGGATCTCCAGGCCGCTGGAACCCCAAACATACGACTGTGAAATCACGTAGAGGTAGTCTCCTATCAACCTGCTCCCGACATAGTGCCCGGATATGCTGTATGATGCCTCGAGCCTAGGCGTTGATGGGTGGGTCATGTCGAACACGGAAACGATCGTCCGGATACCTTCCGGCCTGCTGAGCGACGAGAAATCCATCAGCCGGATATCCAGCGGGTCGTATCGACCGCCCACCCATGAGATTACGACCAGCTTGCCATCCGTGATGAACAATCCAGAAACGCCGAAATTGGCTTCTTGGGTTTCGCCTTCCAGGATATCATCCGCATCGATAGAGGAGACGTTCCTAAGATCCTCGGGCGGGTATGCCGCGACGATGCTCACCCTGTCTGATGACGCAATGTATGCGTAGATTCCGTCGGTCTTCACGATGTCCGCCTCATCGACCCCCGCAACCTGTATGTTCGTTTCGGAGTGTGAGGGCGCGCCCATCTCGTACTTGAGGGAGCCATCAGATAGCAGGGGGTCGCCTGAGTGCCAGCCCAGGTAGGGATATCCTTGACTGGCCGCATCTAGAGACTTCTCGAAAAAGAGTGACATCTCGGCCCTTGAGCGAAACGTGGCCAACACTTGCTGGTCTATCGTCAATGGCTGATGGCCGTCTGTTCGGATTATCGCGTATACCAAGGTTCCGGCGGAGATTGCCACGATTGCCACGAGAAGTGCAAGCAGAGCTTTGAGATGGGAGTCCATGGTTGTCGAATGACCAGTGGCCGACAAGCTATAAGAAAACGTGTTCGCCGTTGACTTGGAGGTCAACGGCTTGTGAGGTTTGCCCAGATCTACTTGCTCTTCTTTGAAATCTTCGCCAAGACGACGACAACTCCGACCAATCCTAGAACTGGAAGCATGAGGGTCGTGAATTCTGGGATCAGCGTTGAGTCGATGTTTATGATCTGGTCGTCATACGGCGCGCCTGCCCCTGTCTCCGTGTCGGTCGTGGATACAGCCCAAACGTGTATGGTCACGGCCCCCGAGGAAGGCGCCGTCCAGTCAACTGTCCAAGTATCGACAGTCATCGGCCTTGTGTCCGCCGTCGAGGCGATTGCCGCCGGATTGTTCACCTCAACATTGGGGCCGGGGTTGAGGAGGGTCCCACCGCCTGATAGCGTCAACAAGAACCCATTCTCTTCTGAAGCCCCGTTAACATCCGTGACGTTTATGAATATCGTATAGGTGGCCCCTGGCGTGTATGTCGCTGGCAAACCTGAGACACTTAGCATACCTACCGACTGCACATCATGGCAGGGAGTGCAGTCCACCTCGCGAGACGGCTGTGCGGTCGATATGCTAGCAGGCGCCAAAGCGACTGCAAGCAACACGATTGTCCCGACCAAGGCGAGCAACGACGCAACTCGTTTTCGTGAAGTCGTCGGAGCTGCTGCTCTAGGAGGTCGTTCTGTGACCTTCACAAATTCTCCGGTCAAACCTGTTCTGTCCATCCTGCTCGAATCATCAGTTCTCAATATGTCACCTCAAACGATTTGTCCCTAGGTCCGATTGATGCTGGGCATCTGATCCCAGGATTTCAGCCCTTGACAGCAATCATACTATATAACACTGTTACCTTGCGATTTATATAACATTGTTACCTCGCAATTGCAGAAAACCTGTGGACGAGCTTCACTTGTCTCATGCTGCGTAAGGATGATGTCAACTCATCATGGTCCTTTCAACCTGGATCGGGAGCCGATGGATGAACAGAGGCACTCCTCCTTGTCGAACCATGGCAGCGCGGGATCTCCAACTCTGTCACAATATCCTAGAGTTGTGAGAGCAATGTTCCGGATTGAGTCCGAAACATGTCTAGCCCTTCGCTAGCACCCTTCCAATTCTCTCTGCAACATCCTTCGACATGTCATCGGCAGGAATAATCTCTATCATCTCCGGGCTGGAGGCTCCAAGGCCGAGCTCAACGGCTCTTCGGATCTGGTCCTGTCTGAAGATGGCCTTCTTGTCAATTTTGTTCGTGCTCCCATGCATCTTCAAAGTTGCAATGCCTACCGAATCCAGTGCTATTCGGTCGGAGGAGGCGAAAGTCAGGTCTGCCTTCCACTTCGAGCCAGACATAGGGCCTCCTGTGTAGAACGCCTCGACCCCATCCATGACCACCAGCGCCGGCTTGTACGGGTAGTTCATCTCGGCAATCATGTTCCTCTGGTTGATCACAGATGTGTGCAACTCGGTCATGTTGCTTCGGTGAACCATCCCAGTCGTCAACTTCAGAGACATAGTGAAATGTCCTCCGTACTGATGCGTCTTCAGGCAGCACAGACCTATGACAGCATCCGCCTCGAGAACCGGCTTGGCGAACCAGAAACCGTTCATCCAGTGGCTGCCGGGCGGTTTCACCTTCACGTAGTTGCTCTTCGGCATCTCGTCGAACACCAGGCACTCGAATCCCAGCTCCTCCGCCAATGCAAAAACACCCTTCTCCTGAAAGACCCTGCTTGTCTTGGCGGGGCCGCTTCTGTCTCCAACAACTATCTTCTTCGGCCCCTGCTCCTTGATCAGTTCGATCAATGTCCTCAGTGTGTCGATGTGGGTGGACCCAGGTGCCGGGTCGGCCGTATTGAAGTTCGGTTTGACCATGACAGTCTTCCCACGGAGGTCTGGCATTCCGAGTGTCCCGACGACTTTCCTTGTCCCACTCGCCCTGTCTGGGTCGAGAGCGACAACGACTTTCGATTTGGGCATGTGGTAGCATCTTCCTAGGTCGTGACTGTGAGTGAATGGTCTGCTTTTACCTTTTCGCAGAAATAACGCTGAGAGCGAGGTCGACAGCCTTCTTGGGACTATCAACTTCGATCAGGTCCGGAATCGGCTTGGTGTGTGCCTTTTGTAGCTTCCAGGAGCGCAGGCCGATGACAGTCTTCCCCAGGTTGAGTGCATGGGCGATTTCCGAGAGCGTCCCGAACTCCCCTCCGACCGCGATGACAACATCGGCCGTCTTCACGAGCATGACGTTTCTACCCATCCCCATGCCCGTGACAATCGGTATCTGGACATACGGGTTTGCGTCGTTTCTGTTGTCCGAGGGTATTATCCCGATAGTGAGCCCACCCTCCCTTCTTGCACCTTTGCACGCGGCCTCCATCACACCCGTGAGGCCGCCGCATACGACAGCCGCCCCTCTTTTCGCTATCTCTGCGCCGACCTCCTCCGCGAGGATTAAGAGTTCTCCTTCCGCCTTGCTGGAGCCTATGACACCAACGATCTTGAATCCCACGATCGACGTAATCGCCCTTTGGGTTCATAAGCTCGAGCCGGTTTCATTTCCGCGAAAGAGGTTTTCCAACGACATGTTTATTAACCCAGCTGTGCGATATTAGCCGACCATAATCGGAGGGATCCCCCGATGCCAGACATCAGAGAAAGAGTAGAGGAAGATCAGGGCATTTTGAAGAAGATACAGAGCGTCATTCCTGGATTCCGTGGTTACCGGAAGAAGGAGGACCTCAGGGATGCGGACAGGATGCTCCGCATGCAGCTCGCTGACAAGCTCGGCTTGCAGAGGCGAGGGCTCGAGGAGTGTAGGGGCGTTCTCGTGCAGAGCTATGGCTCCAAGGAGATCGAGACGCTTGGTGGACTCATATTCACGTTCAAGAAGGTCGAGGGCCTCGTGACCCATGCGGAGATGGGCTATTCCGGCATTGCCGCCGACATCCAGATCAAGGAGGATGAGCTCGACAGGCTCTATGAGTTCGACGCGGCTATGCTCGACCACATAACATCCATTGCGGCAAGCATAGACTCGCTCAAGAACTCGCTGATGGCTGCCGATGAGCAGAACAGCTACAAGGACCTCATGAACATCAAGGCGAGGATAACCGCATTCGAGGACCAGTTCAACAGACGGATGAACGTCATCCAGGGGACGGAGGTGTGATAGATGAGTCTGATAGGTGCGGATACATTCAAGTGGGAGGACATCGACAAGCGTCAGAACATCATGTATCGGATGCCCAGGAACATCAAGTTTAACGACAACATAGTCGTGAGAGAAGACGAGATGGCCGTCTTCTTCAGGGACGGCAAGGCGCTCGCGTACATAGACAGGCCAGACAGGTACGCGCTTACATCGCTGAACGCACCCATAGTGGGCAAGATAGTCAAGTTCCTCTCGGGCGTACAGCAACAGGCCGAGGTCGTCTACCTTCAGAAGAGAGTATTCGACGGCAAGTTCGGCAGCAAACAGGCCTACCAGTTCAGGGACAAGGAGTTCGGAATGGTCAACCTGCGTGTGTTCGGTGAGTTCAGGTACAAGATCGCAGCCCCGGAGAACTTCGTCAACCAGTTCGTGGGCACTTTCAACTTCGCCACCAGCGCTGAGGTGGAGGACAGGATCAAGGAACAGATGGTCATCCTGATATACGACTCGCTCGGCGACATGAAGAACCAGGGCATGGGCGTTGCGGACATAGCGTCCAACCTGACGAACATTGAACAGGTCGTGCTCACGAGGACAAAGGAACACTTCGACCTTTATGGAATAACGATAGACAAGCTCTCCGGGCTGTACATATCCCTGCCAGAGGAGGTCCAGAAGGCAGTCGACACGAAGTCCTCGATGACCATCCTCGGCGCGAACTACATGCAGTACCAGACAGGACAGGCCATGAGGGATGCGGCAGTGAACCCGGCCGGAGGCGCCGCTGCTGCAGGTGTCGGCGTCGGCGCAGGTATCGGCATGGGCTGGAGCATGGTTGGTGCCATGACTCAGCCACCTGCTGGCGCTCCAGGCGCCCCGGCCGCGCAGCCGGCTCAGGTAGCCGCCGTGCCACAGGTAGCATGTCCCAAGTGCGGCACTCAGAACCCTGCTAACAACAAGTTCTGCGCTTCCTGCGGCGCCAAGCTTAGCGTCGCGACAGTACCATGTCCCAAGTGCAAGGCAGAGGTGCCCGAAGGCACGAAGTTCTGCCCTGAATGCGGAACGGCGATGGTCGCTACGAAGAAGTGCGCCGCATGCGGTGTCGAATCGCCGGCCACATCGAAGTTCTGCGCGGGATGCGGAAAGGCTCTATAGAAACCAAACCGCTTAGGAGTAAGGAACCAGCCCCCAGGAGTTGAGATAGCTTGGCATCTACCAAATGTCCGAAGTGCGCAGCCCCAGTGCCGTTCGACACAGGGGTAAAGTTCGTCAAATGTCCGTACTGTAGCTCGCAGATATACATCGACAGAACGGGGGCGGGTTTCTACTATGCCCTCCCGTTCATGGTCACCGAGAGCGACTCGGTCGGCATGTTCAAACGCTGGGCGGCCGGGTCCACCAAGGCAAAGGATCTGGACAAGCTCGCTCAGCTAGCGGGAGTCAAGAGGCAATACTTCCCAGTCTACATGTTCAAGAGGGATGTGAACGGGGTCGAGCAGGTCCTCATAGAGACCGCAGGATCGACGACTCTCCCAGGCTTGCACAACCTCAAGGTTCCTGCAGGCGACTTGAAGGTCTTCGACGCCGCCTTCGATACCCAGGGCGCGGAACTGGTCAAGCCTGACATCGAGATGACGTCGTACCTCAGCACGCTTCCGGGGAAGCCCAAGGAGCAGGCCCTGGTCTACTTCCCGATATGGAAGATAGACTATGTTTTCAACCAGAAGAAATATGGAGTGGTCATCGACGCATCGTCTGGCGAAGTATTTTCCGCAGAATTCCCCACAAGGAGCTCGATGGCGTACATGGCAGTCGCATTCATCGGTTTCTTGGCCTTCATAGGCGAGGGTCTGCTCGCCACGAGCTCGCTCGTTGCGGGTGCAGGTCTGATGGTCGTGACGGTGATAGGCGTGTTTGCGGCAGCGCTGTATGTTTCGAGGAGGATGTGAGAATGGATATCTCAGTAGGTTTGAACTGTCCGACCTGCGGCGGCGCCATATCGCTCCCCGAAGGCGAGACGACAATCTCGTGCCAATACTGTGGGTCTGCACTCTTCGTCGAAGGGGACCAGGGAGTCACCACAATCGCATTCAAGAACAAGGCCTTGAAGGACGCTGCGGTCGCGTCCACTCAGCATTGGTGGACGCATGGGCTGAAGGCGAGAGATCTCAAGAAGGTCGGAAAGATCAACGAGGCCTACCCGATCTACCTGCCGTTCTGGAAGACGACCACCAGGGTTGCCGGCTGGATATGCGGTTATGAGGAGAGGAGGCACACGGACCAGAAGGGCAACGTGAGAGTCGAGAAGATACCGAAGGAGGTCATGGTGCTCCAGGACTATGTCTTCTCGGAGATCGCTTGCGACCCAGGAGACCTGGGCATAAGAACGCTCAAGAACATGGTCGGCGAAACGAGTTTCGCAGACTTCGATATGATTCCGACCTTCGAGGCGACCACGAGCAAGGACGCTGCGGTCACTAAAGCCAAGGGCGACGCACTTGCGAAGGCGAGGGCGAGCGCACATGTTCCTCATGTGACATTCGAGAAGCTGCACGTGTTCGCGAAGGCCCTCACGATGATATACTACCCGATCTGGGTCGTGAGGTACAGCTACAGGGACAGGATGTACATGGACACTGTGGACGGCGTCACAGGACAGGTCATGTCCGGCAGGGCGCCCGGAGATCCATTGTTCCAGGCGCTTGCAGTCACATTCGGTGCCGCAGGCGGCGGTCTGGTCGCTGCTGGGAGCATCATCTACGCTGGTGCATCATACGCAAACGACGTCAGGATAGCCGGTGTTGGCCTGGTCGTGGGCGCGGTGATCCTGTTCCTTGCGTACCGGTTCTTCAGGCACGGTTCCGAGCGTGTTCAGGGCGAGTTCAAGGAGAAGCACGCGGGTGTTGGTGACTTGCTCAAACAGGCTCAACAGGTGTCCAAGACTCTGGAGGGATTGCGATGAGGGTCATACAGGTCAAATGCCCGCAGTGCAACAGTCCATTGACCATGAAGCAGAAGGACAAGCTGTTCTACTGCGCTCAGTGCGGCACTATGCACGTGAGGAACGGCGGAGTGGAGAAGCTGGATTACGAGATCGCGGAGTTCAGCCCCAACGCTCAGGGCGAGAAGGTGTTCATGCCGTTCTGGAGGGTCTACGCTTCCCTGATTGTAAGGTCCAAGAACGTTGAGGGCGGCACGCTGTTCAAGATCGCCAATTTCCTGAAGGGAGGCGACAGTGGGAACATGTTCATCTACATCCCAGCTGCGGACCTTAACACGGGCGACTTCAGGCGGATGGCGGTCCAGTTCACGTCAAGCCCGCCGAGGTATTCGACCAGGCTCAAGTTCGGCAACGAAGTGAGGATCCCGGCCGCGATATCCAAGCAGGAGGCTGCGGAGCTGGCCGACTTTGTCGTAGTCACAATGGAGGCCGAGCAGCCCGGCGTGCTCCAGAGACTGGACTATACGCTCACAGTCAACGACACCAAGCTGGTCTATTTGCCCTACGTGAGAAACGCGCAGGGCCAGCTGATGCCCGGACTGTAGGTGAGAACCCCAATCAAACTCATTTAGCGCTTCTTTCCTTCCTTTTGGATAGGAAGTCCTGGATAATCTTGCCGTGGTCGAATGCGAACTTCGGGAGCCTGTCCAGCGGGACCCATTCAGCGTCCTTCGCGTCGTCCCCTGCTCTCAGGTTCCCGCCAACCGGCTTGAGATGGTACACCGCGGTGACGAAATGGCCTCTCGGGTCCCTGTCGGGCACCGAGTAGACTCCCACCAGCTCGATGATATCGGTCCTTAAGCCTGTTTCCTCTAGAACCTCTCTGACGACACAATCCTCTAGACTCTCACCATAATCTAGGAAACCGCCAGGAAGTGCATACGACCCCTTGTACGGTTCGCGTCCTCTCTTGATGAGAACGATCTCGTTGTTCTTGATGATTATTCCGTCTGCAGTTACGGAGTGTTTCCTCCAACCGTTCTCGAACTGGCTTTGAAGAGAGTCAGCTTTGTTCTCATATTCTCTGAGTATCTCCTCACCGAATGGGGTGAGCGTCGAGACTCCTCCCTCCCTGCCTCCCCTGGTCGATGCGACTATGTCTCCGCCCGCGCTCTGGGCGATTCTGTGGAGTATCCCCCACGCGTGCCTGTAGGACATGCCCATCTCCTTGGCTGCCTTGGATAGGGAGCCTGCGTCCTTCACCTTTCGAAGGAGTTT
Organism: Candidatus Thermoplasmatota archaeon; assembly: GCA_018814355.1. NCBI lineage: Archaea > Methanobacteriati > Thermoplasmatota > Thermoplasmatota archaeon. The sequence goes on from JAHIZT010000043.1 coordinate 12,429, forward strand.
CGCCCTTCCATCGCTGACGATGAATCTCCCGTCTCGCTCGAGCCACATCTTGAGCTTGAGGTCGTACATGCCGAGTTCCGTTCGGAGGAACTCTCTCATCCGTACTTACACGTTTCGAGGGATTTCACGGAAAGGGTCATGTGGGGCTCGCAATCCTCGATTTCAGAATCCTGACGATCGTCGTAAGATAAGGCGTGGCGAGGCGACCTAGGAACCGAATGCTGTTCACTTCATCATCGGGACTCGAACCTTTTTGGCCCTTGCGACCCTTATTGCCTCTGGATAGCCCGCATCAACGTGTCGTATGATTCCCATGCCGGGATCCGCTGTGAGCACACGTTCGATCTTCTCGTCGGCATCCTTGGTGCCGTCAGCGACCACCAACAGTCCAGCATGGGTGGAATACCCAATGCCGACACCACCACCGTTGTGAATGGCGACGAGGTCGGCGCCGGCTGCCGTGTTCATCATCGCATTGAGCATTGGCCAATCCGCGATCGCATCGCTTCCATCTCTCATCCCCTCAGTCTCTCTGTTGGGTGATGCGACCGAGCCACAGTCCAGATGATCTCTGGTGATCACGATCGGTCCGCTGAGTTCTCCGTTCCGGACCATCTTGTTGATTATCCTGCCGAACCTCGCTCTCTCGCCGTAACCGAGCCAACAAACCCTTGCGGGCAGTCCCTCGAAAGGAACCTTCTCTTCGGCGAGCTTGATCCAGTTGACGAGCCGTTTGTTATTCTTGAACTCTCTCATGACCACCTTGTCGGTCTTCAGAATGTCATCAGGGTTCCCTGAGATGGCCACCCATCTGAACGGTCCCCTGCCCTCGCAGAACATGGGTCTGATGTACAGAGGGACGAATCCTTTGAACCCAAACGCATCCTTGACGCCGGCCTTGAGCGCCTGACCGCGGATATTATTTCCATAGTCGAATACAATCGAACCTCTGTGCATGAACGCGAGCATCGCCTTGACATGGATAGCGATGCTCTCCTTTGCCCGTCTTCGATACTCGTCCGGGTCCGAGGCTCGTAGCTTGGCGGCGGCGCCCATGTTCAACCCTTTCGGAATGTATCCTCCCAGCTCGTCGTGAGCGGAAGTCTGGTCAGTGACGACATCTGGTATGACGCCTTTCTCAACCAACAGGGGGTGGGTCTCAGCGCAGTTCCCAAGCAGACCGATGGACAACGCCTTCTCCTTTTTCCTGGCGTCCATGGCCACCTTCACTGCTTCGTCCAGATCGTCCATTTTCATGTCGCAGTAGCCCACTTTGACGCGCCTGTCGATTCTCTTCTCATCGCACTCCACTGCGAGACAGACGCCGCCATTCATCGTGACCGCAAGCGGTTGAGCACCTCCCATGCCTCCAAGACCGCCTGTCAGGACAAGTCGTCCCTTGAGCGATCCCCCGAAGTTCTGCCTCGCACATTCAGCGAACGTTTCGTAGGTCCCCTGCAGGATACCTTGAGTGCCTATGTATGCCCATCCCCCTGCGGTCATCTGGCCGTACATGATCAGGCCCTTCGCTTCCAGCTCGTGAAACACTTCCCATGTCGACCATCTGGGCACCAGATGGGCATTCGCAATCAGGACTCTAGGGGCGAGCTTGGTTGTCTTGAAGACTCCGACAGGCTTCCCGGACTGTACAAGTAGAGTATCATCCTCATCTAGCTCGGTCAACGACTTCACGATCGCGTCGTAGCAATCCCAGTTCCTCGCAGCCTTGCCGGTGCCGCCGTAGATGATGAGCTCTTCGGGTTTCTCGGCGTTCTCAAGGTTGTTCTGGAGCATTCTGAGTATGGCTTCCTGTCTCCATCCTTTGCACGCGAGCTTGTTACCTCTCCTCGCCTTGATGTTCCTCATTCTGCTCGGAGTCCACAGAGGATTCGCTCGATAAGAGGCTTTTGGACTGAGAGGAAGCCTTTATCAGAGGGTCGGGGCATGACCACGACGAACATGTTCGACATCCCCACTGTCCTGACGGCAGATGAGATACTGGACAAGGCATTCAAGAGGGCGTCCAAGGTCGATTTCGTAGGAGTAACCAAACTTGAGAGCGTCAGGGAGATCAACATTGGGAAGTTGAAGTCATCTAGGGACATCATTGTGAGCACCATGGGGAAGTACGTCAAAGCCTTTCCCAGCATCGACCGGGAAAGCCCCTTCTATGCCGAACTCATCAACATCGCCGTCGGGAGGGATAGGCTCAAGAAGTCCCTGGGCGCCATCGATTGGTCCCGTGGAAACGTGGCGAGGGTCTCCAGAGCTGCAACGAGGGAGATGGCATCCGCGCGTACCATAGGGAAGATAGACGAGGTCAGGCGCTCAGCATATGGGAGGATGGCGTCTTTCGTGAAGCAGGTGGACAAGGAGCTGAAGTTCCTCGGAAAGGCAAGGAACATCATGCGTAAGTTCCCTGCGATAAACCCCGAGGACCCAACTGTCGTAATCGCAGGGTCTCCGAACGTAGGTAAGAGTCAGCTGGTCGGGAGGATATCGACTGCCAAACCCAGGGTCGCCGTGTACCCCTTCACCACGCAGGAGATCTCGGTCGGCGTCTTCGAGAAGAAGTACTTCCGATACCAGGTCATTGACACGCCTGGACTTCTGGACAGGGACCTCAGCGAGAGGAACGCGTTCGAGCTCAGGGGCATACTCGCGCTCAAACATCTTGCGGACCTGGTAGTGTTCATGTTCGACCCGAGCGAGTCCTGCGGGTACAGCATGGCGGACCAGGAACATCTGTTTAGGGCCATCAAGAAAGAGTTCTCGACCGTGCCGATCATCGAGGTAGAGAACAAGATCGATATGCTGAAGACGAAGAGCGACAGGATGAAGCTATCGGCCATCACGGGCGATGGCGTTGCGAAACTTGTGGACGCTATCGTCGCCCAGCTCAAGCCATCAGCAACACTTATAGTTGCAACCCGCGATTAGCTCTCGGGATTGCACGTCTAGGTCGTTCCGCGGAGAGGTCGTGCCACCGTCCGAGGATCCATATCGGGGGGACAAATGAAGACAGTCGTGTGCAGTGAATCGATGGAGGAGTACTTCTCCACACTCCAGCGTGAGGTGGATAGGTGCTACGAAGTCGCCAAGCGCGCAAGGATGAGGGGTTTCGACCCCGAATTGGATGTCGAGATCCCCCAAGCATCTGATCTGGCTGCGCGCGTCGAGAAACTCCTGTTCGAATGGGACGTGGAAGGAGTCGCATCCCGAATTAGGGAGCTCAGCAGAGACCACAACAGGGAAGAGGTCTCCATCATCATTGCGAAAGAGTATGCGAAGCTGCCTGCCAAGTCCCGGGAGTTCGCGATTGAGAGGGCGGTGAGGTTAGGACTGGCAGTCCTCACGGAAGGCATACTTGTCGCTCCGCTCGAGGGCATAACCGGCGTATCAATAGGACGCAACTCAGACGGGACAGACTACCTCGCAGTCTATTACTCAGGACCGATAAGATCTGCCGGCGGGACCGGTCAGGCCATGAGCGTTCTGATAGCTGACATCGTTAGACGCGAGCTTGGCCTGGGAAGGTATCAACCAACGAACGGGGAGGTCCACAGGTTCAAGGAAGAGATACTTCTCTACAAATCATGCCAGCATCTGCAATATACTCCAACGAATGAGGAGATAGAGCTGATTGCGAGGAACGCTCCGGTATGCGTAGACGGAGAAGGTACGGAAGACACCGAGATCTCAGGATTCAGGGATTTGCCCCGAGTGGGGACGAACAGAGTGAGAGGAGGAGCCTGTCTGGTCATAGCGGAAGGTCTTTGTTTGAAGGCCCCGAAGGTGCAGAAGCACGTGAAGCGCCTTGGGATAGACGGCTGGGAGTTCATCGATCAGTTCCTGAGCCTGAAGAAGAAAGGGGTCGAGGACGGAAGCGCGGAGATTGCCCCTAGCGCGAAGTTCTTGAAGGACATGCTCGCTGGCAGGCCCGTGCTGGCATATCCGTCCAGGGTCGGCGGCTTCAGACTGCGGTATGGTCGGACAAGGGCGACCGGTCTTGCCGCTCTGGGAATGAACCCCGCGACAATGACACTCCTCGGGGAGTTCGTGGCTGTCGGGACGCAGATCAAGATCGAGAGGCCTGGCAAGGCGGGGGCCATCACGCCATGCAATACGATCGAGGGTCCCATAGCGCTCCTTGACAATGGCGACCTTGTCCAGATCGACACCCCCGAGGCTGCTCGGGACATCAAGGAGCATTTGAGCGAGATAGTGGATGTGGGCGAGATCCTGGTCCCGTACGGGGAGTTCGTGGAGAATAATCATCTATTGATGCCGGGCGCCTACAGTGTCGAATGGCACAGAGAGGAGCTCATTGAGAAATGTGGTGAGCTCCCGAAGAACTGGGAGAAGCCAACGTTGGATGAGGCCCTCGAGATGTGCCGTGATCACGGTGTGCCCCTCCATCCGAACTACAACCTGTTCTGGTCGGACATGCTTGTCGAGGACATCATGCTTCTACGAGATCATGTCATGAGAACGGGCAAGCTTGACGGTGAGACTCTCACTGTGGCCAATACGGCGAGCGTCAAGAGTCTGCTAGAGCGCCTGGGCGCGCTTCACTGTGTTGCCGACCAGCGCCTTGTGCTCGAAAAGTGCGCTAGGCCACTGATGTTGGGTCTTGGTTTGGATGCGACCAAGGACGAGATCGAGCCCAGATCGAAAGCGACCCCAGGTGTCAAGAAGCCGCTGGAGCTAGTGTCTGCGTTATCGGGTGTTGAGATCAGGGCCAGAGCGGTCACGCGGATAGGGGCGAGAGTGGCTAGACCGGAGAAGGCCAGGGAGAGACGGATGAGGCCTCCGCCTCACTGCCTGTTTCCTGTGGGCGCAAGCGGAGGGCCTCAGAGGATTGTGAACCTGGCAGCCGACGCTGGTGAGATCAAAATCGAGCTTGGCGAAAGAATCTGCCCCATGTGCAATCGGAAATCGTTCATGGCAAAATGCGAGTGCGGCGCGCACACCGTACCTACGGGGAGCGTTGAAGTCCAGGAGATCCCCGTAGGTAGGATCTTCAACTCTGCGATGGACCGCCTCCGGGAGAAGCGCACTCTGGAGGTCAAAGGCGTCCAGGGCATGATATCGAGGAACAAGACGCCCGAGGCGATAGAGAAAGGAATACTCAGAGCGAGGAACGAGGTGTTCGTTTTCAAGGACGGGACGATCCGTGTGGACGCCACCGATGTTCCGCTGACGCATTTCAGGCCGGACGAGGTCGAGATCGACGTCGTCACTGCTAGGAGGCTGGGATACACGAAGGACTTCGTCGGCAGGGAGCTGGAACGGCCAGACCAGCTGGCGGAACTCCGCGTTCAGGATATCATAGTTTCGAACGCATGTATCAACTACATCATCCGGACGTCCAAATTCGTCGATGACCTCCTCGTCAAGCTCTACGGTCTTGAGCCGTTCTACAGAGTCGAGAGGAAGGAGGACCTGGTAGGTCATCTCGTAGTTGGTCTAGCGCCCCATACCTCTGGCGGCGTTCTCTCTCGGATCGTAGGGTTCACGGATGCTCATGCCGGGTACGCCCATCCGTTCTTCCATGCCGCGAAGAGGAGGAATTGTGATGGGGACGAGGATTCAATCATCTTGCTGATGGATTGTCTGCTGAACTTCTCACGTGCCTTCTTGCCGGAGAAGAGGGGAGGGCTTATGGATGCACCGTTAGTGCTCACGACCAAGCTGGACCCCAACGAGATCGACAAGGAGGCGCATAACATGGATGTCGGGGGCAGGTATCCCCTGGAGTTCTATAGGGCCACGCAGAGGTACGCACATCCGAAGGAGGTGGAGGCAATGATGGACCTCGTCGGCGGCAGGATAGGGACGGTCCTCCAGTACGAGGGCATGAGCTTCACTCACTCGCTTGGGAACATATCGGACGGCCCGACCATGTCCGCCTACACATCCTTGGAGACGATGGATGACAAGTTGAGAGCCCAGATAGCGCTCGGCATCAAGATCAGGGCCGTGGACGCAGCCGATGTGGTCCATAGGATCATAACAAGGCACCTGTTGCCTGACATCCAAGGCTGCCTCAAGAGCTTCACCGGACAGCAGCTGAGATGCTCCAAGTGTGGGCAGAAGTACAGGCGCATTCCGCTCAAAGGCAAATGTTACTGTGGCAACAAGCTCACCCTGACCGTGCACGAGGCCGGAGTGAGCAAGTACTTGGAGAGGACCAAGGAGATAGGCAACGCCTTCAAAGTGCCAGCATACACTCTGCAGCGGCTATCGCTCCTTGAGAACTCGATCAACTCGCTGTTCCAGTCGGACAAGGTGAAGAGCCCAAAGCTCGACGAATTCCTCTAGAATCATTCCTCGAGAGAGGAGATCTGTTCTCGGATGCCCTCAAACCGCTCCTCGAGCGTCTTGAGCCCCCTTATCAGGACCTCCTTCGCCTGGAGCGCCCCGTCCGTCTCGAACCTGAAGAGTATCTTCGTGGGGTCCGGTGTGATCTTTATCACGCCAGCGTCACAGACCTCGACACAGCTGTTGCAGAGGTTGCACTTCTCTGGGTGCTTCGCGACGATCTTCCGGTCCTCTTTCCCGAGCACACCTTTGGGGCACACTTTGACGCAGCTCCCGCCGACGTCGCACTTCGAGGCGTCGATGGTTATCTTCGCAAAGTACCGGTAACCAGCGCCTGTCGCTACCTGCCACTTTGCGTGCTGCTTGCCGGTTCCGAGCTCAGCGGTCGCGTATATGAGCAGCGCCTGGTCATCGGCAAGCTTCACTATCGGGATGAGGTCGTCTTTGATTTTCAACTTCTGGTCGCCTATCGGCTCAAGGTCCCCCGAGTATACAGTGCAGGGCCCCTTCTTGTTGAGAGAGTACATGATCGTGCAGCTCGGGCACCCCTCGCCTTTGCAGGTGCATTTCGCCCTGAAGTTGAATGCGTCAAGATCGGTAGGGATCGGTATAAGCCCCAACCTGTGGGAGACGATCTCATCGAACATGGGGGATACGCTCTCATACGCGACGCCCTTCTCGTCCATTATTGGGCCCAGGTGGAATTCGATAGAGTCCAGTGCCATCTTGGGGACGTCCGTAACGATAGTTCTCCTGAGCGCGTTCACGAACGCTGGGTTGGTGTTCGTGATGACGAACTGCGCCTTCGTCTGGGTCATCTCGACAATATCGATCTTCATTTAGAACCACTCTATACCCTGCGTCCCCTTCTGCCGCCCTTCTTCTTGGTCCCGTCGTGAGGCACAGGGGTGACGTCTTCGATTCTTCCGATCCTCAGCCCTGCCCTGGCAAGCCCTCTGATGGCTGCCTGAGCCCCCGGCCCTGGGGATGCGGACTTGTTGCCACCAGGCGCGCGGACCTGGACGTGGATGCTGTCTATCCCCTTCTCCTTCGCGATTTCAGCGACCTTCTCAGCCGCCTTCATGGCCGCGTACGGAGAAGACTCGTCCTTGGCCGCCTTCACCACCATGCCTCCGCTGGCCTTGGTAATGGTCTCAGCTCCGGTGACGTCCGTGATAGTTATGATAATGTTGTTGTAGCTTGCGAAGATGTGCGCGATGCCCCACTTGCCCATTCAGCTCACTCCTTCCTCTCTTCTTCCTCGGGCTCAGGAGGATTGGCAGTCTCGATGTCCGCTTCCTTGTCCTCCTTCTCTTCCTTCAGCTCGGCAGTGACCAACTTCTTGAGCTTCGGCTTCGCGACATGGATCTCGTCCTTCTTGGGCAGCTCCTTCTTCGCGGCCTCCTCCTGGGCTTTCGCCTGTAGCTCTTCGGGTTTCGGTCTCACAGGGTGGAGGTCATTTGCTATCGGAGATGTCGAATGGTACTGGATCTGTTCCTCCTCGCCTCTCCTGACGAGATAGCCTGGAATAGTGATCTTCCTGTCTCCAATGGCTGCGTGACCATGGACTATGAATTGCCTCGCCTGCTTCGGAGTATATGAGAGCCCCTTCCTGTAGACGATCGTCTGCAGGCGTCGAGCGAGGACGGCCTCGGTTGTCAAGACCAGGACGTCATTGAGGGTCGCCCCCTCAGCTGTCAACAGCGACATCCTAGCGCATCTTGCGAGCAACTGGTCGGTCTCAATCTTGGCCTGGGGGTCTCCGGTCCTGACTCGCGCCTGGAGCTCCCGGCTCTGTGCTCTCAGAGACCTGATCAATGATTGCGCGCGCCAAAGCTCCCTCTTGTTCTTGAGGCCGTACTTCATGACAATTTCGTTCTCGGTCTTTATGCGCTCGCCCTCCCACGGGTGGGCTGGAGTCTCATACTTCCTTCGTGAAAACTTCGGGTCTCCCATGGGTCACACTACTCCTTCTTCTTCTCGCCCTCGACAGCTGCTCCGGGCTCGAGCTTCTTCCTGATGACACCCATGGTCATACCAGTCCTGCCATTGGACCTCGTCCTCTGGCCACGAACCTTCTGGCCCTGTTCATGTCTAATGCCCCTGTAGCACCTGATCATCTTCAACAGGTTGATGTCATCCCTCCTGTTGAGTTCGACATCGACGCCCACAAGGTGCGTGTCTGCACCTGTCGACCAGTCGCTTTGTCTGTTGACCATCCAGTGCGGGACCTTATCAGAATAATCGTTAACTAGCTTCCCGAGTTCAGCCGTCTTGCTCTCTGGCAGATCGCCGATCTTAGCGCTCCTCGGGATGCCCGCCATGCGTGCGATGTTCTCGGCGCTCCTGATGCCTACGCCCTTGATACCTGTGAGTGCAATCACGATGTTCTTGGTCCCGTCCAGGTCGGAATTCACAATCCTAACGATATACCTGAAGTTTTCGTCCCTTTTCTCCAAGGGCTTCTTCGCGACGGGCGAACTCCTCTCTCCCTTCTTCCCAGCCTTGGCTGAGTCCTTATCCTTGGGCGCACCCTTCGTCTTGGCCTCTTTCTCCTCGGGCAAACGGCAACCTCCGCGGTATATCTCTTAGTCCTATCCAACCAGACAATCAAGGCTGTCTGGGGAGCATTCTCCCCGACACACTAAGGTATATAAAACACTTATGCTGGTGATGAACGGCTGATTAGCGCCGATTCTGAGACATCCAGCACCTAGTCCTCCTTGGACAAATCCTCAAGGGGCACTCGTTTGTGCGGGTGTGCGCGAGATGCATCCCCTCGGGCGTGGTTATGCTCATGGACGTGCCTTCCCTCTCTCTCGATGACCTTGGTCAGCTCTGCGACAGCCTGGTCCATCGACACGGGCAGGGCGCCAACCTGGTAACCCATTGAATCCAGAACGTCGAACAGCTTCGAGACTGGCGGAATCTCCAGCCCGGCCTTGTCTAGGACTTCTCTGGCCAAGACAAGGTCACGCATCGATCCCTCCATGATGGAGGACACGTTCAGCACGATTGCTCGGTCAACTATCTCGGCAGCAGCTTCCAGATCATGGGTCGCTATCAGCATGGTCTTGTCCATGTTCCTGAGTAGCCTGATCAGCTCGCTTCTCGACCTCGGATCGAGGCCGGAAGTCGGTTCGTCCATCAATAGCATCTTCGGGTCCATGGCAAGCGTGCCCGCGATTGCGACCCGTTTCTTCATCCCGTAGCTGAGCCTGTGCGGCCTCCGCTTCGCAAGATGCTCGATACCTGCGCTCTTGAGCGCCTTGGTCACGCGCCCCTCGACATCGTCCAGGCCGAGATTCCTCGGTCCGAACGCGACATCCTCCTCTACCGTGGGCATGAATATCTGGTCATCTGGGTCCTGGAACACGAATCCGAGGTTCCTCCTCACAGTGTCCGCATTGGACCTGTCCAGGTCCATCCCGGACACCGTTACCTTGCCAGTGAATGGCATCCTGAACCCTGCTATCAAATGTAGCAGGGTCGACTTACCGGCGCCGTTCGGCCCGACGAGCGCGACCTTCTCTCCCTCCTCGATTGCCAGCGTGATTCCTTCTAGGGCAACCGTACCATCATCATAGACGAACCCCAGGTCTTGCGTCTCGAGCAACCTCAGATGACCACCTCGATCTGTAGCGCGAGCAATACTACGGATGCAGCGAAGAAAACCGCCATGAATGACGCTTCAGCAAGAGCGATGGTCGAGCGCTTCCACATCGACATGTCCTCCCTGAAACCTCGGGCCTTCAGCCCCTCATAGACGTGCTCCGCCCTCGCGGATGACCTGACAAGCACCATTCCGGCTGTATACGACAGGACTCTCATACCGTTCCTGTCAAGGAGATTCCTCCCTCCGGCAAACCCCCTGGCCTTCCTAGCGGTCTTCATCCTCTCGTACTCATCGGATATGAGCAACAGATACCGGTAGGTAAGCATGAGAAGTGTGGTGAGCAAGGCGGGGACTTTCAATCTTCTCAGGCCCGAGAACAAGCTGAAGGTCTCTGTCCCGGTTGCCAGGGTCAGCAGGGCAATGGTGCAAGCTGAGACCCTCATACACATGTTCGCGCCCTTCTCCGCTCCCCCAAAGACGAAGACTGACGCGGACGCGACGAGAATGAATGGGAGCGCCGCGAGATAGGCTCTAGACAGATGACCCAAAGGGACCCTGCTGGCCGCAGCGAACACGATCGCGATTGCGAGCGATGCCAGGAGAAGCGTCGTCCTCGTCAGTAGCGCGGTAGCCACCACAAAGGCAAGCACGCCTAGCAGTTTGGCTCTCGGGTCCAGCCTGCCGAACCATATCTGGCTAGCGTGCTCGTCCAGACGCTGGATGCTCCGACCCACGCTAACGTGTGCAACTATCATGATCTCAGGATCATCCACTTATCTTTCTTGAATCTATGAGCCTGAGAATGCCCAGCGTGGCCAGCGTAACCGCAAGGAAACCCATGATGCCAGCAAAGAGCGCTGCGAAGTAGCTCTCTCCATAGCTGAATGGAGATTCCGCAATCGGTTCACCCTCGCTGACGCCGGCCCCTGCCACGGTCTGCTCCAACCCGTCCTTGCCATCGCTCGCGTACAGGAAGTAGAACGGGAGTGCCAACGCGAAGACGATGAGGACAGCGATGGTCGCCTGGATGGTCTTCGACGACAGAATGCGTGCGGTGCCAGATCGCGAAGCGTTCGTGCCAGTCCTGCGTAGGAAAGTCTCTGGAGAAACCTGATGAACGTAGGCAATGACCCCGACCGTGATTATGGCCTCCCCAATCCCGATTATCGCGTGGTATCCGAGCATCGCGGGCACCGATACGGTAGCTGCAATGCCGTACGCGCCTGAGGAGATGGCATAGCTGACCGCCAGTTCCGCAGCGCAGGCCGCAGCAGCAACGAACACGCTTGCCCAAGACGCCATAGCTACCGCCATTCCTTCGCCGAGTCTCTCAGAGCGTACGGCAATGGGTTTGACCAGATTGAACACTCCCCAGCCAGTGAGAGGGGCGATGACCGCCATGTTCAGTCCGTTCAACCCGAATGCGGTGATTCCGCCATCCCCGAACATGAGGGCCTGAATGAGCAACACGACGGTCATTCCAACAATGGCCATGGCGGGTCCCACCATGATCGCGAAAAGCGCTCCGCCGATCAGATGCCCTGTGGTTCCTCCTCCGACAGGGAAGTTGACCATCTGGGCAACGAATATTCCAGCCGAGAGCAGTGCTGTCCTCGGGAGATCCTTGTCACGGAGATCTCTACGGGAGATGACGAGTGCCGCCCCGACCACAAACAGGAATTCGACCAGGCCAATCGCAGCGACGATAGGGTCCATTAGCCCATCTGGAACATGCATCTCGGTTCACCCATGTAATACGTTTGTGAATTTTCGTAATACCGTAATTCACGTTGGATACTTAGACTCTTCCATGGCCGCCCAGAATCATTATCTCGAAGCACCGCATTGAGCCATCAATGACCGAGAAGGCGAGAATCTCTCTCAGCATTTCAGGAGGACTTCTCGAGGATTTCGATTATCTGGCGAAGACCCTAGGTCACCCGACGAGGTCCAAGGCGGTCAGCGAGGCCATGCGGGAGTTCTTGGCGAACAGGAAGTGGGACCTCGCGAAGAAGGGCGTGGTCCCCGGCGTGATCATCGTGACCTACGACCATCACTCACGCGGCATAAACAGGGCTCTGACAGAGCTTCAGCACGATTACCCAGACATAGTGTCGGCGACCATGCACATCCATCTCTCGAAGCACACCTGTCTTGAGGTCATCGCCTTCAAAGGCGAGGCCGATAGGGTGAGGTCACTGTCAAAGATGCTTCAATCGCAGAAGGGCGTTCTCGACCTGAAGTTAGCGACCTCCCATCCATGATCCCCATCCCCTTGGGTCATAGTGCAATGATTGTAGCCGTTCTGAACATATTGTCTCATACTGACCGCTAATCCTCAACGTTAGGTTGAACGAAATATGGCATACAGCTCAAATGCGGTTTGATGGTTCATGTTAGGGAGTGCCAACCAGAATGAGGACGATTGCCGTCGCCAGACCTGCTATGACGAATCTCAGGCCTGTGTACACTATCATTTCCTTGATTAGACTCCCCAGGTAGGCGCCCAGGACGAAAAGGAAGCCGAGTGTCAGAGCGATGGCCGTTGTCACGGCAGCATCCAATGGCATGAAGAAGAACGGCAGGAGCGGAACGAATGCTGCCAGAAGCGGCGAGACCCCATGGACGATTGCACTGACGGATATGCTCACCCTCATCGCCTCCACCCTTGCCCCTTCGACGGGTCTGAGCATCGCCTTCTCCAGATGCTGGTGGCATAGAAGATGTTCCACCCTTTCAGCCTCGTACGCTCCAACGGTGCTGGATACCGCAAGTGCGATGCCGCCTGCGAAGCCTGCAGCGAGTATGAGTTGCTTCGCCAGTTCTGGATGGGCATGTCCTTCGGCGACGTATGCCCCTAGTATGACGCCAAGGATCGTGAGCGCACCATCGAAGGCGCCGATGACGAAATACCTCCTGGCAATGGAACCCGACTTCGTCAGATTGAGATTGAACCTGAGCTTCTTCATGCGTTCTGAGAACCGTGACATCTGGTCTTCACTCTTTTTCCATGGTCTCCCTGACCATGGCTACTATCTTGTCCAGGGCGGATTCAAGCTTCGAAGCATCAGGACCTCCTCCTTGAGCGAAGTCCGGTTTGCCTCCTCCTGAACCGCCAACGAGAGCCATGCCTTCCCTGATGAGTGGCCTGCAATCCAGTTGCACATCAGCGCTCCTCGCAACGACGATCTTCGCCCCCTGCTCGTCCGACCCAAGGACCGCGACCGTTTTGGGCATACCTATGAGTTCCTTGGCCATGTTCACGAGGTGCTTCATGTCCTCCGACTCGACGTATCGAACGACCCTGACACCTTTGATATGAACGGCTTTCTGGATGAGCTCATCGACAGTCTCCCCGACCCTGCCCTTCTTGATCGCCTCTAGCTCCTTCACGAGGTCCTTCTTGTCCATCATCAGCCTTTCGACGGCCTCGTTGATCTTCTCGGGTGTGGTGTTGAGCTTCGCGCTTGCATCCGTGACCGCGTTCCAGAGGCTCATCATCTGCTCGACGGCTGCCATGCCCGAGACGAATTCAAGCCTCACAACTCCGTCCTGTATGCGCTTAGTCTTCAGGATCTTGATCGCGCCGACCTCAAGCGTGTTCTTGCAGTGGATGCCGCCGCACGCCTCTACGTCGAAGTCGCCTATCCTTATGACTCGGATGTCCTTCCCAGGGACCGCCCCTCCCTGGTACAGCCTGAAGCCATATCGCTTCTCAGCCACGTTCCTCTCCATGAACGAGCTCTGAACCTTGGTCGCCGAGAGGACTGTCTCGTTCGCCAGGAGTTCGATCTTCTCAAGCTCCTCTGGCGTGAGGTCCGCGTAGTGAGTAATGTCCAGGCGCGCCAGGTCGACTCCCTTGTGTGCGCCTGTCTGCCAGATGTGGTTCCCTAGCACTTTCCTGGCTGCGCCGTTGATGACGTGAGTTGCAGTATGATGTCGCTGGAGCCTGCGCCTGCGTTTCTCTTCTATCGTGCTCGTGATCTGCTTGCCTACCACGGCCTGCATTTCGCCTTCGACCTTGTGCACGACTACGTTCCCGACCTTGTCGACATGTACGACCTTCATGTCCTTCATCATGCCAGTGTCGCTCTCCTGGCCTCCGCTCTCTGCGTAGAAGTAGGTCTTGTCGAGGACGACCAGCTCTCCCTGGACAGCGAGCACCTTCGCCCTGAACTTGTACTTGGATGGGTCCTTGTAGAACAGCAACTTCGTCGCCGGAAGTCCTTTCGGGAGCTGGATCTCAGTTTCGATCTCCTCGCGCTCAACCTTGGAGTGTCTTGCCGCGACCTTCTGGTAGAAGTCATCTGGGACAGCGACCGGCCCTGATGCAAAATCCGCGACGACCTCTGGGTTCAGTCCGTGGGAATCGTAGAGTTCGATCAAGTCCTCCTCCGTGATCATCTTCCTGTGGCTGCTGGAGCCTTCGAGGCGTTGGACGATCCCTCTCCCCTTAACGAGAGTGTCTCTATACTTCTCCTGCTCGACATCGACCAGCTTGATTATCTCATCCTTGTTCTCCCTCAGGTCGGGGAAATCGTGGGAGAAGTAGTCCACCTGCTTCGCGACAATCTCCGAGAGCTTTCTCTCGATTCCGAGCTGGGACATCTCCCTCAGAGCCCTTCTGACGAGCAACCTGGCGAAGTATCCTTGGCGGACATTGGAGGGCACGACGCCGTCGCTGAGCATGAACATGAGTGCGCGCGTGTGGTCGCAGACGACATAGATGCTCTCGAGCGGCCTGATCTGTTTCATGAACTCCTCGGCACCCATGCCTAGGCGAGCTGCAGCATCAGCCCTCAGGGACCGTACATCTGCAGCGGTCTCGATCTTCATCTTGCCAGCCACTTTGGAGTATTCTGCGAGAGTCCTCTCTTCGGCTCTCGTCCCCGAGAGGCGCTTCAGGTCCTCCAACACATCGCCGAAGACCGCCTCATATGCAGAAGGCGTTCCCTGTGAGATCCAGGTCAACCTCTCGAGACCATAACCAGTATCGACCACCTGGATGTCCATGGGTCTCTGCTGGCCGTTCTCGATCGCGTAGCTCATGAAGACAAGCGTGGCGACCTCAACGCCGCCGAGCAAGACCTCGAGGCAAGGGCCAGCGTTCCCACCGCCCTCCCACCAGGCTTCGGAGTAGTTGACGACCTTGGGGTCCAGGCCGTGGACCTTTGTGAGGAACTCATGACATAGCTCAGTCGTGCGGTCCTTCCAGTATATCTCCTTGCCCTTCTTGTTGAACACGTGGTGGGCCATCATCTCGAACATCGTGAGATGGGAACCTGTCTTGCCCACATTGTCGATGTCGTTGAACCGTACGCATGTCTGTGATATCCCTAGAGGGTTCGCAGGCGGCTCCACGACGCCTTGGATGACCCATGGCTGGAAACCGTAGATGCTCGCCTGTGTGAAGAATACATCGTCCCTCCAGCGAGCGGTTATCGGGTATCTGGATACCCGTGTGTGGCCGTTCTTCTCGAGGAACGACAGGAAGCTCTCGCGCATCTCGTGGACGTTCTGCTTCTCCTTGAGCAGCGGCTTTCCGATGAATGTGTACTCCACACACGGTGCCTCGCCGCAGGTGTCGTTCTCGCCCAAGGTCCAGAAGAACTTCCCGCAGCTCTTGCACTGCCTCCGCTGGAACCCGTTGCTCTTGAAGAACTCAAGCTCGTAATCCTTCGAATCCATGGTCGATTGCCACATGAGTCCTCAGAATATAACGGTTTTCGTTTGGCGCAAGACAATGGGCCAGTTCCAGATGTTACCTCAGAGGTCAAGGAGTTCAGCTGAACGAATACTCTGGATTGGATAACTCCGTCTTGATGTTCTCCACTGGTTGTCCCTCTTTGATGATCTTCGTGACCTTGACGGCATCTTTCTTAGTTCCGAGCATGATGGCCCCTATCATCCTGCCTTCCTTGATTACGAACTTCTTGTAGATGCTTCCGTCGGCGGTGACGGCTCGGATTTCCTCGAATCCGGGCTCTGGGGGCTCATGCGCACTTCTGACAACGCCGATTGAAATGAGATCGAATCCTGAAACTTTCAGCGTGTTCGATGGGACGGTGCCAGCATAGTCCGGTCCGGGTTGCCCGAGCATCTTCTTCGCTGCGATCCTTGCCTCGTCCAGGGCGGGCGGTATCATTGCCCAGACCTGTCCCTGGAACTCGCAAACGTCCCCGAGGGCGTAGATGCTCGGGTCCGAGGTCCTGAGCGACGAATCAACGATGATCCCTTTGTTCGTCTTGAGTCCGGCGGTCTTTGCGAGGTTCATGTTGGACCTCGTCCCAGCCGATACTATCACCATGTCCCCATCGATGACTCTGCCATCTTTGAGCTTCACGCCTTCGACGGAAACCGCTCCGAGGATCTCGTCGGTCTCCGCCTTTGTGATGATGTTCGCGCCTGTCTTCTCGATCCAACCCTGGAGGATGGCGGCGCCTTCGTGATCGAGCTGTCTCATGAGCAAGTGTTCTGCGTATTCGAGTATCGTGACTCTCAAATGGGGGAACGCTGTGCAAACGCCTCTTGCGCTTTCGAGGCCCAGCAGTCCGCCGCCGATGACAATCACATGCTTTGACTCCGCAGCCGCCTCCTTTATCCTGCGAGCATCGTCCATCGTTCGAAGCGAGAACACTTTTTCTTTTGGCAGGCCGTTGAAAGGAGGCACGAACGAACTCGAACCAGTTGCCAGTGCCAGCTTGTCGTAGGGAAGCCAGGCCCCGGATACGAGGATCTTCTTTCCGGACGAATCGATCTCTTCTACTCTGGAGTTCAGATGGAGGTTCAGTCTGTTCTTCGAGTACCAGTCGGCCGGATAGAATAGCATGTCCATCTCTTGGACGCTCCCGATGAGGTAGTCGATGAGCCTCGGCCTCGGATAGTACGGCTTGTTCTCGTCCGTGAAGATGTCTATTTCAACGTTCGAATCAGCGTCGCGCAGTGCCTTCGCGAGCGTGGTTCCCGCGACGTTATTGCCAATCACGATTATGCGCACAATGATCACCTTGTGTCTGGAAATCGCTCCTAGACTGCGTTGATTGCATTCATCATCATTAAAGTTGCGTGAGACTGGTTCGGATCGTTAGGTGCAATACCATTCTCAGAAAGGATTAAGCGTTTCAGGGATGGTCTAGACCTCGGGGATATTCGCCATACTTCCTCGTTTGCTGATGATCGATGACAGAGAATGGGACTTTGCAGCAGAACCAAGCTGATGCGAATGAACAACCGTCCGATGTCCTGGTCAGTGGCCCTCCTCGGAAAACCGGCTTGTTGGTCGGAGGTGCTATGACTCTGAGTGCAGGAGGTATCTGCATGGCCAACGGCCTCGGTAGCCTGCTCGATGGCGCAAGCGTATTCATAGGTCCAGACACCGGCGAAGTGAACATCGTTGCGTGTGGCATCATCGTCATATTCTTTGGGATCATTGCGATCGCAGGAGGCATAACCGCGATAAGGGGAAAACACATATCGCTCGCTCTCGCTGGAGCTGTTGCAGGGATGATGGGAGGCGGTCTCGCTGGCTTCTGCCTTGGACTCGCTTCGTTGCTCTTGTTTGTATTTTCCGATATAGATGTTTGAAACCGGTTCTCCAAAGATCGTTCTAGTAGATGGGTGCCTGAGACTGATTAGTAAGTGTTCGATTAAGCTTGGGCTCAGGCAAAGTTCATGTTCCGGGCTCATTAATGCCGGCTTGAACGCTCGGCAGCGGCGAAAGTATGGCTCATCATTGGTGGGCTCGATCCTCGGAATGGTCGCCTTCGGATTCGAGATCGGCGGATTCCTGGGTCTCGCAGCAGTGATACTCATCGTATTGTCCCACGATGAGTCCAAGAGCTAGCGCTGACCTGTCAAAGAATGAAATAATAGAGGAAGGAGGCAGCAGGCTTCATGTGCGATACGTGTAACGGCTGAGCCGAACTACCGGGTCGGCATGTTGTATAGCGACTACAACGATTAGTGGCCGCGGACTGAATGTCTCGGCGAACCTTGACACTTACATCCCGGCTCTATCAACGCCGTCATGTAACGGCGGCTGTAAGATGCCTCGTTTTCGGGGCGGCTTCAAGCTTAGATGCTTTCAGCTTTTATTCGTTATCGCGTGGCTGCTCAGCAATGCCTTGCCAGACAACTGATAGACTAGAGGCGACGAATCCTCGTTCCTCTCGTACTAAAGGATCCTTCCCGTCAGGCATCAAAACACTTCCAGCAAAAAGCAACAAACCTGTCTCACGACGGTCTGAACCCAGTTCACGATCCCTTTTAATGGGTGAACAACCCCACCCTTGGCAGCTGCTGCACCACCAGGATAGGAAGAACCGACGGCGAAGTAGCAAGCCTCCAGGTCGATATGAACTCTTGCTGGAGACGACTCAGTTATCCCCGGGGTAACTTCTCTGTAATCACTGGCCCCCATTTGTGAGGCACAGTGGTTCGCTAGGCCCTGATTTCTCATCGTGGTTCATTATTGGGCTGAACCACGTCAAGCCGGCTTTTGCCCTTGCACTCTTCGGTAGATTTCTGACCTACCTGAGCCGACCTTTGGGCGCCCTTGTTACCTTTTCGAGGGCGTGGCGCCCCACCCAAACTGCCCACCTACCGGTGTCCATCCGAAGATGTAAGTGATACGAGTCCAAGAGGGCGGTGTTTCATCGGTGTCTCGGAACTGACCTAGCGGCCAGCCCTGGTAACGACTCCCGCCTACGCTACACATTCAAACTCATACCACAACGACAGGTTGCAGTAAAGCTCCACGGGGTCTTCGCTTTCAGCTGGAAGATAACGGACAGTGCTCCGTTAA
>JAHIZT010000044.1 GCA_018814355.1 Candidatus Thermoplasmatota archaeon
CTCCTCGGATTTGAACTCGGCTATGCAGACGTGCTTTGTTTAGGATTCGCCCTCTGAACCTCTTTCGCATGGCTTTGGTGTCCTCTGCTCGTCGATGATTCAAGGATACCAACGGTGCGGTTTGCTGGTGAAAATGTCCAGGAAAACCGCTTGCGCACTAGGGTTGGGGAATCTGGCCCGGAGGTCAGGTCACCGGCAGGTTCCGGGCTGGAACCCGGGCGCTCACACCCTTGGTTCTCTTGGGCTAGTCGACCGGGCTGTTTTCCCACCACAGTGGCTCTCAGGCCAATGAAATCATAGCCATGTTTCTGAAGTCGGCGATGGAGGATCCGCTGCCGGCTGAAAACGATATAAGTGTTGTGAATGCATTAGGGAACGGGTGCGTAGCATGGTTGTGTTCAGCATCTCAATGGGTTCGAAGGAGCTGAAGGATTTCGATGAGACGTGGAAGGCGTTGGGCTATGGTAGTCGATCAGATGCTGTCAGGGATGCTGTTCACAAGTTCGCGACGCAAAACAAGTGGACTAGGATTACCAGTGAATCCGAGCATTTCTTGATATCGATAGTATATGAGAGCAAGAAAAAGCATCACGTGCATGACGTGATGCACGACTTTGCGGATGTGGTACACAGCTCGATGCACACTCACTTCAATGACACCTGCGTTGAGCAGCTTGTTCTGCGAGGAGACACGAGAAGGGTGCAGGATATGCTCGGTCATCTGGCTTCCATCAACGAAGTTCGAGTCTGCAATTGCATAGTCTGAGTTGCTTGTTAAGTATGCCGCGGAATGCTAGCACAGGTGGCTTATAAGCCGTGGTATTCATGATTGGTGATGAGCGGTGAAGAAGAGGGTTGCGCGAGCTGTTCCTTCGACGAGGATTACGAAGCGGACGTGAAGGAAGAAGCTGAAGAGCGGCAACGGGACCTTGCGTTGATCGCGCTGGGGTTGGCTCTCACCATCCCAATATTCATAGTCGAGATTTTCTTTGAATCTCGGTATAGCCCCTTCGTTTTGCTTGCATTAGCCGCGCCCGTCCAGTTCCTGGTCGGATGGAAGTTCTATGTCGGAACGCTCAAGGCCATCACGAATCGTTACCTGGATATGAACGTGCTTGTTGTCACAAGCACATCTATTGCCTTTGCGTATAGCCTCGTAGTCGTCTTCGTTGGTGGCATAACATTCTTCGAGGTGTCTGCGGCTGTAATCACCCTCATCTCGATAGGCGAGTATCTTGAGGAGGTGTCCAAGAGCCGGGTGTCTTATGCCGTCAGGAAGCTAATGCAACTCCAGCCAAAGACTGCCCGAATTACCAGGAACGGAGACGAAGTCGAATTGCCAATCTCTGAAGTCGTCGTGGGGGACAAGGTGCTTGTCAAACCAGGTGAGAGAATTCCCGTGGATGGAAACGTGATTGAAGGCAACTCGTCAGTCGACGAGTCTCTCATCACAGGGGAATCCATGCCCGTCGACAAGACTCCTAGGATGAAAGTCATCGGTGGCACGATCAACAGGAACGGAATTCTGCGTATTGAGGCCATGGGAATGGGGGAGCACAGTGCCCTGTCCCAGATTATCAGGTTGGTCAGCGAGGCGCAATCGTCCAAAGCCCCTATCCAGAGAGTCGCAGACAAGGTAATCTCATACTTCGTTCCGTCGGTGTTTCTCATCTCGCTGCTCACGTTTCTCCTTTGGTTTTTCGCCCTCGACGGATCGCTGAGCTTCTCTCTCACAGCTGCGATAACCGTCTTGGTGATAGCATGTCCATGTGCGTTGGGGATCGCCGTTCCAACCGTTATCCTTGTTGCCACCGGAAAAGGCGCAGAGATGGGCATACTGTTCAAGGAAGGGGAGGCCGTCGAGACGGCGGGTAAGATTTCCGTCATCGCATTCGACAAGACGGGCACCTTGACCAAGGGTGAGCCTTCCGTCACTGACATCGTGGCTAGTGACGCTTCAAACACTCAGGAGGTGTTGGAGGCGGCCATGATGGCCGAGTGCTCGTCGGATCATCCCATCGCCAAG